>PEYN01000026.1 GCA_002774355.1 Candidatus Marinimicrobia bacterium CG08_land_8_20_14_0_20_45_22
GAAAAACCTCGTTTTCTTCGAGGCGCTCGGGTTGAAGGTCCCACAGAACTGCATCGGTTACAGACTTTCGCGAGGCATCTCCGGCGATGCATGGAAAGAGGCTCTCGTCCTCGTGAATCCCAATCCTAAAGCCGAAACCTTCCAGATTCCGAAAGGAAAATGGATTCTTGTCGTCGATCATTCCAATGCAGGAACCGAGATCATCGCACCGATTTCCGGTGTCACAGTTCTCGTCAAACCAATCTCGGCAATGGTGATGTACCGATTGTAATTTTTAAAATCAACTATTTCGTAATGTTTCAGGAGAAATTTATCATGTTGTTTCACTTCGATAATCCAACTGTCCGCCGGACACTGAAAACAATCCTTCCGATTCTGTCCGTCCTTTTAGTCTGCTTTTTTTCGACCTGCGGGAAATCCGCACAAACGACCAAACCGACCGAACTCATCGATTTTCTGCGCATCGAGCCGGGAATTTCCGATACGATCTTAGTCGATGAACTCTTCTACGCCAAAAAGTACAGGCTGAGATTCGAAGCCAATCCGAATATCGACATCCGATACGAATCAAGCCCCAACCGGCTTATTCTAATTCCCGACAGTTCATTTTCGGGATTTTCGCTTGTGAAATTCACCCAGCGTGGACAGGCGATGACAATTCCAGTGATCGTCAACAGAAAAACAGGCGTGACTTTTCGTTATCATCCCGAAAATCGAAACGCCAAAGTATTTGTCATGGGAAATTTTAACAACTGGAGCCGAACGCAAACGGAAATGTCAGACGCGGACGGTGACGGATTTTTTACACGCGAAGTATTCCTTGAAGATGGCGTTTACGAATACCAGTTTGTCGTCGATAAAAAGGAAATCCGCGATCCAATGAATCCGGAGAAAACAGATAACGGTTTCGGCGCTTTCAATTCGCTTCTCCGTGTCGCTTCGCCGGACAAACAAAATGTCCCAAATCTGTATTTTCTCCCGCAAACCGATTCGACGAAACTAACGTTCGCGCTTCAATCTCCGATTCCAAGCGACAGCGTGAAAATTGTCGTCTTGCAAGACAACTCGCTTTACGAGTCAGTACCAATTTGGCAAAACGGTGTTGTTAATATTGACATCGCGCCGATTAAAAAAACCAACAAAATCGTCACTCTGCGCGTCGTCGCCAGTTATCACAATCAGCCGGGAAACATCATTACCGTCTGGCTGAAAAACGGCAAACCTCTCTCGGATTCCGACGCATTTATCTGGCAGGACGCAACGATCTATTCGCTGATGATCGACCGCTTTGTCGATGGCGACACTTCGAACAATCATCCGGTAAAACATCCGCTCCTCGACCCGCGCGCCAATTTCCAGGGCGGCGATTTCTCCGGAATCATCCAAAAAATCGAAGCGGGATATTTTGACAGTCTCGGTATCAACACGATCTGGATTTCGCCTGTGAATAAGACAACAAATCTCGCCTATCAGGAATGGCCGGAACCGCGCCGATATTTCTCCGGTTATCACGGTTACTGGCCGATCAGTCCGAATGAAACCGAACCGCGTTTCGGAACCATCCAGCAATTTCAAAACCTCGTCAATGCCGCGCACAAACATCACATCAAAGTGCTTCTCGATTTCGTCTCCAACCACATTCACATCGAACATCCGTGGTGGACGGAACACCGCGACTGGTTTAGTCCGCTTTACCTTCCGGACGGTTCGAAGAATCTTCGGCGCTGGGACGAATACCGGCTGACGACATGGTTCGATACGTACATTCCCACAATCGATTACGCCGGTTCGCCTTCTGCCGTTTCTGCTATGACGGACAATGCCGTTTGGTGGCTCAAAACCGCGCAGATCGACGGTTTCCGGCACGACGCGACCAAACACGTTTCGGAAGTTTTCTGGAAACGTTTGACTCATAAAATCAAAGACCGGATCAATCCCGGAAAAGAGGCGCCCGTTTACCAAATCGGTGAGACTTACGGCGGACTCGGTTTGATCAAATCTTACGTCAATAACGGAATGCTCGATGCGCAATTCAATTTCGAACAATACTTCACGCTGAGACGCATCATCACCGATCCGAATGGCGATTTCCGCGATCTGACATCCAGCATTCAGAAGGTTTTTGATGTGTTCGGATATAATCATGTACAAGGCAATATTGTTGACAATCTCGATCAGGTGCGCATTATGGCATTTCTCGATGAGGATTTGACAATGTCCGATAACGGAACCGAACGCGCGTGGCAGGAACCGCCCATCGTCGTCGATCACGCCGCGGCATTTTTCAAAGAGCAAATGCTGATGACCTATTTGCTCACCGTTCCGGGAATTCCGGTCATTTTATACGGCGACGAGTTTGGCATGACCGGCGCCAACGATCCGGATAACCGCCGCATGATGCGATTCGGCGATCAGTTATCCCGCTTCGAAAAACAACAGTTAAAGGCAGTTTCCAAACTGATCAAAATCCGTAATTCCCATCCGGCTCTGCGGCGCGGCGATTACCTCCCGCTCTTTTCGGAAAAAGATGTTCTGGTTTATAGCCGTGGCGACGCGAAAGAACGCTTCATCATCGCTCTGAATAAAAACGGAATGCCGCAGATGATCGATCTGCAACTTCCGAAATGGATCGATGCAAACGGACTGAAATCGGCAATCAACAACCGTTCGTTGACCATCAAAGATCACAAGGTTTCGTTGATTTTATCGCCTTATTCGGGAGATATTTTACTGATAGGTGATTGACCGGTATGATGCTCTTTCTTACTTCCGTATTCAAATATGAATGTCCGAAGTGATAATTTGATATAGCGAAGTGAGGTTCCGGGTTACTTCCTTCGGCGGAAAGGTTGCAGTCAAACTTACCGTGTCATTCCACGTGTAACGATTTAGCTCGGTGTGTAATTATTAATATGAGCTCTACCAAGATGATTTATAATTATTTTCTGCGCCGTCGTCTTTTGAAATAAGATTGTCGCTGTGTGGTAAATCGAAAGGACTTTGTCCTCCAATTCTTTATCTTGATGCAAATCCGATATATTTAATTTTCCCTTTAAATCATTTAAAAATATTCCTTGTCCATGCGATGAATGCTGATCATGCCGGTTCAAATAGGCAGCGATTTTCTCGATTTCGTTTTGTGGCTTACCTTTACAATTTCGCTTTCCTAATAAATCAATAAGATATTTTGTAGAGTTATCTTGCATTACGATTGCGGCCTTGAGTCTTCCAAATGGTATTTGTTTCAAACGTTCATTCCATAAAAGCGCTTTCGTCGGATCTTTTGATACCTCACTAAATGCGAGATTAAACTCATCTATAACTGCTTGAACTGGAATATATCCTTCTTTTAAAAAGAATTGTGGATCCGTCGGACCCATACTAGAATAAGGTCCCATTAATATTTCATCACTCGCGCATGCAATTAAGGTTCCACCGCTCATTGCAAGATGTGGGATAATTACACGGATATTGGGGAACGTTTGATGCAAATAACTAATAATTCTTTTTGTTGCTTCGTAATCACCACCAGGTGTATGGATAATCAAATCTAAAGCAGACTTATCGGTACCTTGTACACAGGTCATGAATCCTTGAATATCCTGATCTATAATAGAATGAAATGGAGAAGGAACGGGCGGTTTTATAACAGAAAAAGCAGACATATAACTAATTGTAGTTCTTCCCGTGCTCTTAAATATCTGATCCATACAACCCTTTAAATAGGTCAATGGATTCAGTTTATCAACTTCTTCAAGAACTTTATCCCAGGTAGGCATTAATATCTCCAACAGTAAAGGTAAATTGGTCTGGAGTGGTTTCACTACATTTACGAAGAGTATCCTTTACTTTTTGGATTTTTATATCGGTGTAAAAACTGTTGAAATTTTCTTTCGATTTTTTTTCAATAAATTCTTTGATCGCTATAATTTCAGCGACATTTTTTGTGTCTTTGACTTCATTTACGCTATTCATGACAATCTCCATTTCTACCCAAAGATATTTGAAAACAAAACTAAAAGCAATCATTTTCTCCCTCCACCACCGCAATCTACTGCTCCGTCAACCCGTCCATTGTCAGCATCCCAGATTACACTGATTTAAGGATTTCACAGATTTCTTTTCCCAATCTCGTTTTTCACAATCAGCGTCATCAGCGCAATCTGCGTAATCAGCGATTCAGACATTTTTCCCCTCCACTACCGCGATCTCATCCTTCGTCAACCCATATAACCTTTGTACTTTGATTAGTGTCATCATTTTCATAGTGGAAAATGTCGTAAATATTTCTATTGCATTAATCAAATTTATTCCATATCATTGTTCAGTCTCATTTGCCATGTGTAAAAAGAGAACTTCGCCGCCGCAAGGCGGCGATTGCATTTTCAATGAACTGCCTCATGAAATTTTTTCTCTAACTGTCTTCTTTTTCTATTACCATCAATATAATGCGCGGAAGTAAGAAAATAAACATCACCAAAATTTTGTCTTCTTTTAATAAACACTGCCACATAATCAAAATTATAAAGCCAAATATAAGCAAAGACTTCATTGAATTCATGGTATTCAAAGAAGCGCACTTCAGTTTCTAAATAATGGTCAATTGAGGACCTCAACCAAGGCAGTCTTTCTGCTCTTCTTGGATCAAAATACCTCTCATACTGAGACTTCTCTTCACGTTCAATAAGATGCCAGAATCCCTCTTCGAATCCTTTTTCTCCGATTTTTCGATTGTACCATACCAGTAGGTTGTTAAGTCTTATCGGACCTTGTTTAAAATCTCTACAAAATATTTCATATAAATGGGAAAATATTTCATTAATATCACCGTTGCAATCGATCATTTCCGGCAACCACGTCGGTTTTTCTATGATCACACACACGGCCTGGGTCTCCAGATAAATAGATTAAATTTTCCCTCGGATGGTAAAGTACTTTTACTAAGAGCGAATCCCGACTGTTCTATGATCCTTTGAATTACTTTTATCTTGCCCTGATTGGTACTGAGTCCACGATGATAATATGACAAGGCCCCAATCAGCAGATCGGTCAATTGCAATACTTCGACTTCATGAGAACGGACCGGCTGTATTCGGGTTATTATATCTCTTGAGAAGTCATATTGATCATTACATAGCACCTCATGCAATTTTTCGATTCTCTGACCTCCCCGGGTATCTTTATAATCAAGGTAAATCCGGTATTTATTTCGCTGGTTAATGATTCCCTTAAGAAGTTCGAAATACATTTTATAGTACCATTTGTCATGGTCCTGATCGAATTTCTCATGATTCAGTTGAGATTTATTCAAAATCACCAGACCTCTGAAATGTAGTTCATTTTTCAAGAAGAAATAATCTATCAATTCAACGTAAAAGTCAACCTTTGAATCTGAAATCTTTGTCCATTTAATTTCGAATCGCTTTGATAATCCATGCTTTTCTTTTATAGCCCTTATTTCTTTGAAAATCTCATCCTTCCGGGCAGCCGGACACCAGACCGCTCCGAGTACCATCACATTGATGTGATCATTTTCCAAATGGCAACTCTCGTCACAATAAATACTAAATCTTTGCATAACTACTATCCATAATATTTACGAATTTATTCCTGTTCAATCATAGTCTTCATTTAATCATTTTAATCATAGTTCAAGACTCCACAATCGCAATCTCCTCCTCCGTCAGCCCATACAATTGATACACTAATTTGTCGATCTGCGCATCGGTGGCGGTAATCTGACACTGGATGACGTCTTTCTCCTGCGGCGTGTTGACCTCCGGCAGGTGCTTATGTAACACCAACATCGTCTCGACCAACGCTACCATGCGGTCGTGCCGGGCTTTGTCGGCCGGATTGCTGAAGTCGAAGGTGCTAATGGGAATTCTACAGTTCTGCAATCTTATGATCTCTTCACAACAGTGAGTTTGAAATCCCTGTCCTTTTTCGCTTCAACGGTTCCTTCGCATGCCATCCATGTCAGATGGAGGTGAACGGTCGTTGTCCCTTCCTTTTTTCCAATTATCGAAAAATTTCTCCCGATAATGTCGGTTTGGTAATTGTAATTCAGTCCGGCAATTGAAGTGTCTTCGATGCTCGGCTCACATTTCGGATACTCGACCAATCCATCGTCCGTTGAACCCAGGATAGATGTCTGCTCCCACCTCAGTTCATAATACTCCGTCAAATCAAGGTTTAACGATTCACCAACGGAGATCGTCGTGTCCGGTATCGTCTTCTTTTCATAAAAAACAAGATCGGCATGGCTGTCAGATAAACAGGAATACCAAACAACCGCACCGACTGTGATAGTAATTCCAAAACAAACCGCGATAGATTTCCTATAAAATCCCAACAGGTTTTTCATTTTCGTTTCCTCCTGATTATCAATAACCAATTTCATTCCCGTTAATCATCCGTATCACTTCATACGCAAATTCGATCCGGTACCTGCTCTCAAACTGGGTCATCAGATTTTTTCCTTCCACCACCTTTACCTCCTCTTCCGTCAACCAGTACATTGTCCGCACTTTGATTCATCTGATTTTCTGATTCACTATGATTCCATCCATCTTAATCATAGTCTTCATTTAATCATTTTAATCATAGTTCAAGACTTTTCTCCCTCCACCACCGCAATCTCTTCCTCAGTCAATCCGCATAACTGATACACTCACTGGTAAATCAATTCTAACATCTTGACTTTTGTCTGTTATTGTAGATTTTAGGAGTAATCACAACCTCCATTGATACAAAGAATACTGTCCGTTCTTATTTCTTTTATTGATTTTATTACCTCTAATTTTGGTCAATAACACATATTGATAATTAATGCCTTACATCCGGGTTAATTGTTCTGTTAAAAAAAAACCAACTTTTTTACCCCTGATTTTTGTCAATAAAATATTTGCGATATTTTTTCCCTCCAGTCGTTTGTAATTCTCCTGTTTTAACGAGACTATATAGAGTTATTCTTAATTTTCTTATGGGAATTTCTTCTCCAATGCGATTATGTATTTCCTCAATGAGTCCGCACGGATATTTATTTATGCCTTCGATAATAAGTTGTTTTAGTCTATGTCCCTCAATTTGCCGAAGATTGGTTTTTTCTAAAGCTGTACCTCGCAAGATAGACGGATTGATGTAGTACTGAGTACCTTTTGTTTTACCTTTGGTTAAAATAATTTTAGAACCTAACAACTTTCCTAACCAATTTTTTATCTGTTTATCATTACTACTCTGAATTTGCTTTGAAAATTCAGTTGCGATTATGCTTCTGTGTTGAGCAATTATTCCTAAACAGATTATTTCTTTCTGGCTGAGGTAATACTGACTTTTTAGTTTTTCAACAAGAGAAATTACTTCTGGGTTTTTAATTTGTTTATAAATCGTAACCTGAACTCTATCATCTCCTTCTTCTACAACCGGTGGATTTTTAGATTCACTTAATTGGATTTCATACATTTTGTCGTAACCACTACCCTCTCTCTCCATTAAATTCAAATCATAAAAAATTTTTGACAGGTGCTCATTGCGTTTTACCGATTGATGTAAAATATTACTTGGAGTTACACCCATAGGTAATAAGCCGGGATTATGAAACTCCACTCGATCATAAAATAAATTTATGAAAATATCTCCACGGGTCGTATAAGGTCTATGTACTAGAGCATTTGCAAGTAACTCTCTTATTACATTTTCATTGTAATGGAAAATCATCTTCCTTCCAAATATTCCTTCTGAGATTTCAACACCTTCTTTCCATTCAGGTATTTTTTCCCAGACACTCTGAATCAATTCTATGGGATTTTGAGAAAAATCGTCCCACAGTTCTTTTTTGACTTTATTTCCATTTTCATCGTATTTAATGAATTGAACAGCAGGTGCATACATAAGTCTGGCCCTCTGCTCACGTTTCCCAATCCAGAGTATCCCTAAATTCGTGAGGTACGTCCCATCGTACATTAGATAATAGAATAGAATTTCTTCTTTGCTTTTAACTTTTATAAAATCCGATACTCTTCCGGAATTTTTAATTCCATCGATAAATTGTTGTAGTTTAATTTGACTGCATTCCTCAATGGTCACCTTTTGAACTACTCTCGTTTCCCAATTATACGCAGGCTTATCATTGAATAATCGCTGTAATTCATCGGGTAAAACCGGTTTACAATGATCTGCGATGCGTATGTAATATTGTCCGTCGGTTGTTGAGGCAATCGAACTTAAATTTGGCAGTATTTTTATTTCGATAAATTCAGAATCGTTGGGTGCGATTTTTACGGATATATCAACTCCGACATTAATTGTGAGTTCACTAATCCGTCTGCGAATGGTTTCGGCTAATTGTTCTGGAATTTGTTGTTTTGCAGGCGGATATTCCTCATGGTTTTCTATTCCGATAGCGATCAATCCACCGCGCGCATTCGCGAAACTAACACAGCCTCTCGCCAGTGATTTCCAATCAGGATTGTTATTGGTAAATAAGCACAGCGATTTTTTTTCAATATATTGATTTTCATTCATATCGTTTGACCCTATTTTGAGTTATTAGTCACCAATCATAGTCTTCATTTAATCATTTTAATCATAGTTCAAGACTTTCCCCATCCTTTGTCTGAACCATGATTCATCGGATTCCCGGATTACCACGAGTTAAGGAAACCTTATCCATCACGTAATCACCTAAAATCCTGTCCATCCCATAATCCCACAAATCCCGGTTCAGACATTTTTCCCCTCCACCACCGCTATCTTATCCTCTGTCATACCGAATAACTGAGGCTTATTCTTTTTTATTCAGGCTTGTCTGCTACGTTTCCTTTTAGGGACTTGATAAACGAATTCAAATCAATCAAAGGCATGATGATTTTAGAGTACTCATGATCGGAATTTAATATAACCAGCATTCCTCTCGTATCGTTGATGGCAATTTGAAGCCATAATTTCATTACATCATCGATAACGGTAAACTGTCCGCTTTCTTTAAAATTCAGTACAGTTCGAAAGTCCTTAATCCCGTACTTATGAAGTGTTTCGATCCCAAATAATACATGATCGTCTTTTATGTAATCCATATTCAGGATAATTGAAAAAATCTCCTCATTCGGCACTAATTCAAATTTGACATTTAATCTGCCCTGCCCCAGCAGAATATCATTTTCACTAAATCCAAACTCACGATAATCGTTTTGAACAAAGTTGTTTTTCCGTATCTCGACTAATTTGAATTGTATCGGCTCAACGGATTGATTGATTTTGCTTTCCTTGCTCATGATTAGGTCTCACCTATAATGGAATATTTAGATTTAAGTTTTCTGACTGTTGTGAATCCTGAATTTGGGGTAATTTCCGGGTGAAAATATTGGCCCGAATAAACATTCATGGGAGGATTTACATAAACCACTTTCGGTCTACTCTTCATATCTTGGAGTTGATCGCGGGAAGTGATCACAATGTCCATTCCAATGGCATCCGCAATCTCGACCATTTTCAAAACCGAGATATTCGGATTCTTATTGAACATCTGGGTAATCGCCGCACGCGACTTTCCTAACTTTTTCGCCAAATCCGCCCTCGTAATGTTCTTCTCTTCCATATAAGTTAGGACATGATGATAGAATTCATAAATCAGTCCCCAGGCTTTTTCTTCCGCATCTGGTTTTGTAGCGAAAAACTCATGAAGTCTCTGCACAGAATCTTTCGAACTCTCGGACATATATCTCCCTTTTTCTATCAATACTCTTGTAAACATTATCTGACAATGAATCCGTTTTCTTTTCACGGTAATCAAAAAACACGATGTTTTTCCCACACCTGATGAAAAAGAAAAAACGATGCGGAGGCGGCTTAACCTCTCCATACGGATAAGCCTTGATTCGCCACGTTAAATGAGGACTTTTAAAATTTTCTACAATCATCATATATCGGATTAAACGTCTAATCTGTTTCCGTTTTTCAGCGGGTAAATTCTCTAAAATATCCGCAATCCTGCATCGCTTACCTTCATAAATAAAAAATACCCGAAATAGCGGTACATCACCGGACTCTAAAAAATCGAGTACTTCCTCAAATCTCATCCTATTCTTAACTGAACTCAATTAACACCCATATGTTAATCTATACATTAACAACCTGCAACAAATATTTATTCTTTTACTCATGCTTTAACCAAATGTCGATTGAAATCTGAATCATTTCTCATCTCTTTTCCCCTCCACCACCTTAATCTCCTCCTCCGTCAATCCGTACATTGTCAGAATCACAGATTACACTGATTAATGGATTCCACAGATTTCTTTTCCCTGTATTATCCTCTGTAATCAGCGAAATCTGTGTAATCTGCTTAATCAGCGATTCAGACTTTTTCTGCTTAATCAGCGATTCAGACACCCTCCACCACCGCGATTTCCTCCTCCGTTAATCCATACATTGTCAGAATCACAGATTACACTGATTAATGGATTCCACAGATTCCCTTTCCCGGCTTTGTTTTCCATAATCAGCGAAATCAGCGTAATCTGCTTAATCAGCGATTCAGACATTTTCCTCCTCCGTCAATCCATA
>PEYN01000027.1:0-5127 GCA_002774355.1 Candidatus Marinimicrobia bacterium CG08_land_8_20_14_0_20_45_22
CTAAATTCTCTTAAAATGTCACTGCTTTTTTACTTGCCAACAGGCAATCGACGGACAGCCATTGGAAATGAATTTTGAGATGGGGAAAATGACTATGAGATCAATGCTCAGACGATTTATGAAAACCTTGATTCTTCCACAAATGCCGCGAGCCGGATTTTATGTAGGTTTTTTGCCGTTGTCGTTCTGTTGCAATTCTGCCAATATAATTCCCGCACCGTCATTGCACTGATGGGACAAAACAGAACCGGAGAAAGCGGATGATCATTCGACAAGCAACACCGAAAGACAATGCGGCTCTGCTTGAACTGGCGCGACAGACGCCTTCTCACGGCATTATCACGATGTATTCCGACCAGTCGCCGGATTTTTTTAAATTTCTGCGAATGGCAAGTGATGAATATATCGTCTGGGTGGCGGATTCGAATGGTCACCTTGATGGAACTGCCGCCGAGATGTATCAAAATGTTCAGTTTTTCGGCAAACAGGTCTCCTTGTTGACGGTTGGCGAAATGAAAGCCTCGCCGAATGCAAAAACAGCCGTAGGTGTTTCTCTTCTAAGACATGTTGCGAAAAATCCTGCCAATCGTCTGCGCGATCTTGGAATTGCCTATATACTGGAAGGTAACAGCCGCGCCAAGCGTCTGTATGAATTGTTCCTATCTAAAAAATACGTACATCGAGATTTGGGAAATGTTGTTAGTTCGCTTATCATTCCTTACCGTTTTTATTTGGTGAAAAGTGAATGCCGCATCCGAAAGGCTCATCTAAACGACTTGCCGGCGATTGCGGAAATCCTTCAGGAAACGTACAGGTCGTACGATTTGTCTCCGGAATTTAGTGTCGAATGGCTCGAGCGGGAACTTCAAAAAACGGATTCGCTGAGCATCCGGGACTTTGATGTTGCCGAACTGAACGGTCGTATCGTCGCCTGTGCCGCGTTTTGGGATCAGACGGATATCCGAAAAAAAATCGTGCTGGAATTTAGTCCGCTACTTCAATTAGCCATGACGCTATTTCGGGCGTTTGGCACGATGTTGAATTTTCCTGAACTTCCAAGAAAAGGAGAGTCGCTGAATTTCTGTTATCTCCGTTTTCCTGCGGCGCGCGAAAATCATCTGTCAGCGCTGAAAGCAATCATTCACCAACGGATCAATTCCATTCGGCGAGAACGCTACTTTCACGTGCTGATTGCCAGTTTTCATCAATCCGATCCGCTGAAAGATTGCATTTTTCGATTGCCGAAAATTTCAATCAAAACGCATATTCTCATCGCTAATCTGTCGGGAAAGGTTGATCTCTCGGCAAACGATTCAAAAGAAATTCGCCCAATTTATACCGATTTATCGCTGGTATGAGTAAATTATTTACATAGAATTATGATAAATGACCATGATAAAAAAAATAAACTTTTGTTCTAAAATGGAGAAGAAATGGTAGGGTTTTTACAAATATTGGGCGGGTTGGCGCTTTTTTTATTTGGAATCCGCATGCTGAGCGGTGGAATGGAAAAACTGGCGGGAGAGCAGATTCAAAAATGGCTCGACCGAATGACCAGCAATCGCATCAAAAGCGCCGCGTTCGGAACCATCGCAACGGCGCTTCTTCAGAGCAGTGGACTCTTGATGGTGATGATGATCGGTCTGATTAACGCTAATCTAATGACGGTCTCACAGACGATCGGCGTGATACTCGGACAAGAAATCGGTACGACGCTAACCGCTCAGATCGTCGCTTTTGATATTGGTTATTATCGTCTTCTTTTAGTAATTGTAGGATTAATTTTTATTGAATTTTTTGAAAATCGCGGCTGGAAAAAATATGGCGAGATTCTCTTCGGACTGGGGATCATTTTTATCGGAATGAGCTATATGGCGATGTCTTTGAATGAACTCGTCAAGATCGGCTGGATCAGCAATGGACTCATAACAATGGGTCAGACTCCGATGATTGCCGTTGTCGCTGGATTGATCACATGACTTCCATAACGAACAGCAGTACCGCTGTGACCAGTTTGGTTGTGGCTATGGGCATCACTAACGTCATCACATTGCCGGGTGCCATCGGATTGATTTTGGGCGCGAATATCGGTTCCTGCATCACAGGGTTGCTTGCATCACTTCGATTATCCACCACGTCTAAACAGGCGTCGTTCGCCCAGATTTTCATCAATGTTCTCGGCGTTGCGCTATTTTTACCGTTTATATCGCAGTATGCCGGATTGGTGGAACTTACTTCATCCTATTTACCTCGTCAAATTGCTAATGCCCACACGATTTTCAATGTGTCTGTCAGTTTGGCGCTCTTTCCGTTCGTCAAGCAAATCGCTTGGGTTGCGGAGCATCTCGCGCCGGTAAAACCGAGCAAGACGAGACCAAAGTTGACCACATATATAGACGAAATGCAGATCCGCATTCCAGCCGTCGCCCTGACGGAAGCGGCTCGTGAATTAGCCCGAATCGGCGAGGCGTCTGCTGAAATGTTGGAACAATCCTGCCAGGCGCTGGTGGAAAAAAATACTGCTCTTGCAAAGAGCGCGATAGATCGGGAAGATCAATTTATCGATCCGGTTTTCAAATTAACGGTTGATTTTGTCAATAAATTGCTCTTACAGGACGATTTGACCGATGAACAAAAAAAGCGTTGCTTTCAGTTGAAAAATCTGTTGATGGACATTGAACGAATTGCTGACATGGCGGAAGATATTTCTCAATATACCTTGAATCGGATCGAGAATAATTTATATTTCAGCGAAAACGCGCTTGCCGACCTCGACCAACTATGGCCGCATGTTCTAAAAACGTATCGGACGGCATTGAAGGCTTTTGAGACCAGCGATAAAAAAATGGCTGAGTCTGCTTGTAAATTAGAAAGTGAATTCGATTGCATGTACTGGCAGGCGCGTCAACGCCATATCGACAGATTTAACGAGGGCATTTGTATGTCAGAGGCAAACGTCATTTATACCGAAGTTTTGCGGTTATTGGAACGCATCAGCGATCATGCAGATAATCTCGGCGTCAGCGTGATGCGGGCTTGAGACGAAATTCTGGATTTTCCCTCCAGATTGACCTAACTTTCATCCGTTCGGTAATCATTGAAAAAGAAATTGGAGATCGTATGAAAAAGAGCTGTGGGCTTTTGAACCTTTTTACGGCAAGCATGATTCTCTTTCCCGTATTGTTATCCGCGCAGATCGATAAATTGGTCGATAAAGTTGCCGGAAAACAGGATATGCAATTTCAAAATTCAGTCGTCGATCAGGCGCGCGGGGACAAATCGACACTCAGGCAATTTATCGCCGATTCGCTCCGTTTGGTTTATGACGAAATCTTGCAGGAGCGAATCGACTCCATCGGCGTAGTTTACTCTAATCAGACTAATACGCTCCTCAACCAATTGAATGCCGCGTCGGAACGTATCCAAAACTTATCGGATAGTGTTGCCATGTTTTCCGGTATGTTGACCGGAAAAGGTCAATCGCCGGCAACGAACGATCCTGCCTTCGAAGCGAAGTTTTTTTCATTTGAAAAACTACTGAGGCAGGAAGAATCGAAAAAGAAGGGAAATATCTTTAAACTTTCTTCAACCATCGAACAAATCGCCCCGTTTCAACTTCAGGAATTGCAAAATTATCTGGATATATTTTATCCGTCAGCCCGGTGTGATTCCGTTCAAGATTTTATCACGCAGGTTTATATTCGGACGAACGATTGGAGTCGAGCGGAATATTCCATCCTGAAATTCCTATATCTGTACCCGGATTCGCCGCTTTTCGACGAAGTGCAAAGTCTTCGTTCGGCAATTTTCCAGACGGAGAAATTCTACAAATCCAGTTCGGATTACCTGATGCGGCTGATCAATGAAATTCCCGAACCGGCGACGCCCGAAGAACGTTACTTCAAATTCGTCGAAACCTTGCGCGATTTCATCGACGTTCCCATTCGACAGCATTTTATTCCCGAAGCGCAGACGTTTCTCAAACTCTATCCGTATTCGTCGCATGCGGATGTGGTTAGTCTGTGGATTGCAGAAACCTACGAGCGGAACGGACAGCCGCAAAGCGCCTTTCTTTCCCACCAAAAGACGATGCTTTTTTACCCAAACACTCCTTTCTTTTCGCGTTGTTTGTTTCGCTCCGCCGATATTCAGCAAAAACAGTTTGGCGAATATGAAAACGCAATTCGATCCTTTTTATTCTATATCGAGAAATTCGGTCGGGATTCTCTCGCATTAGACGCGCAATATCGCATTGCGAAAATGCTCGATGAGAATTTGTCCGAATGGGAACGCGCCGTGAAAGCGTATCAGGTTGTCGCCGATAAATATCCGACATCGCCGCATGCGATTCCCGCTTTAATGCGGAAAGCGGTCATTCTTTCGACTAAAATGAGCCTGATCGAAGAAGCCGTCAACATCTATCAATCTATCGATGAGCGCTATCCCGAAACGCCGGATGCGTTGTCAGCGATGGTGGCGTCTGGAGATTTATACAATTCTCATAAAAAGTATGAATCCGCCGTTGGTCAGTATATGAAAGTATTCCAGAAATATCAAAAGTCGGAAAAGGCGATTTCAGCGTTGGAAGAAGTTGTAAAAATTTACTCCGTAAAGATAAAAGATAACGACAAAACCGTCGAGACTCTCAACCTGATCATTGCTAATTATCCCGGCACGAAAGCCGAAGCGCGTGCCGTCAAGCAATTGGCGAAACTCGAAAAAGCCAAATAGCCGCGAGAAGGGTTGATTAGGTAGATTTTGTTGGATTAGGCCTGTCCGCCATCGGCGGATAACAGGTTTCAGGTTGCTGGTAACGGGTTACGGGTAACAGGTTGCTGGTTACGGGTAACGGGTAACGGGTTGCTGTTTTTCCACCTGCGGCGAATGACAAAAATATGAATATATAGATTCACGAATGCATGGATGTTGCGGGTAAAGTCGTTATTTCCTTCACTGTCACCCTGAGCCACAAAGACAGATTGAGAAGGAAAGAAAAAACCACGCAGGAATTGATATGGTAGAATAGTGCGAATGTTAAGCCGTGGCGAAGGGTCTTGAATCACTGTTTACTAAAAGAAACAATATCTCTAGCATTTTGCGGGACAGGTTCCCGCCGTTGGGGTAAGT
>PEYN01000027.1:5153-7491 GCA_002774355.1 Candidatus Marinimicrobia bacterium CG08_land_8_20_14_0_20_45_22
GGGTAAGTAATGCTCAATAACACACTGCTATAAAATTCCTCTGTGACCTCAGTGTTCTTTGTGGTGAAAAAACAATCCTCCCGAAACTCGGAACCCGAAACACAATTTCCTTGTGCTTTTACCCGATTATATGTACTATTTCCGCGTTGTTTGGATATAGATATTTGCGGATCGATCTTTTAGCAAGGGGATGAATGCAGAATGGGCTATGCGGTTTTCTTAAAGGAAGTTAAGTTTTAAGGGAGAAAAAATGACTCAAGCTAAAACGACACAGGCAAACGGAAAAAAGCAAGACTCTATCGAAACTATTCTCTGGCAAGCGGCGGATAAACTCCATAAAAATATAGACGCCGCCGAATATAAACATGTTGTCCTCGGACTCATTTTTCTCAAATATATCTCCGACGTCTTTGAAGTTCTTCATAACAAATTAGTCAAAGGTGAAGCCGAGTTCCAAGGCGCAGACCCGGAAGACCCATACGAATATACCGCTGAAAAAGTATTCTTCGTTCCGCCTATCGCGCGGTGGAAAAACATTCAGGACAATGCTAAAAAAACAGAGATCGCACTTGAAAACGGTAAGAAAGTCGATATTGGCGGATATGTCGATGAAGCCATGGAAGCAATCGAACGCCGGAACACCTCGCTGAAAGGCGTGCTTCCAAAAGTATATGCCCGGCAAAACCTCGACAGGCAATCTCTCGGCGGATTGATCGATTTGATCGGCGGCATCGCACTCGGCGACGAATTTTCACGAAGTAAGGACATACTGGGGAAAGTCTATGAGTATTTTCTCGGACAGTTCGCTCTTGCGGAAGGCAAAAAGGGTGGACAATTCTATACACCCCGGAGCGTTGTCTGCCTGCTGGTGGAAATGCTTCAACCTTACGAGGGGCGCGTCTTCGATCCTTGTTGCGGTTCCGGCGGGATGTTCGTTCAAAGTGAAAGGTTCATTCATGCTCATCGGGATCACTACAGGAAGAACGGAAACAACGGTCTTGAACTCGATCCGTCCGACCGAATCAGCATCTATGGACAGGAATCAAACCGAACAACCTGGCAACTGTGTAAAATGAATCTTGCCATCCGCGGCATCGACAGTTCCAACATCCGCTGGAATAACGAGGGTTCTTTCCTTAACGACGCGCATAAAGACCTGAAAGCGGACTTTATCATCGCCAATCCTCCATTCAACGATTCGGATTGGTCTGGGCAATTACTAAGAGATGATGCCCGCTGGAAAACGTATGGAACTCCTCCTGCCGGAAATGCCAACTACGCTTGGATTCAGCACTTTATCTATCATATGTCTCGCACGAACGGTATGGCAGGCTTTGTGCTGGCAAAAGGATCGCTCACGTCCAAAACCAGCGGAGAGGGCGAAATCCGTAAAAAAATTATCGAAGATGGTCTTCTTGACTGCATCGTCAATCTACCGGCAAAGCTCTTTCTCAATACGCAGATACCTGCCTGCCTCTGGTTCCTGTCCCGCAAAAAAGAAGGCCGACTTGACAAAGTCTTGTTCATCGACGCCCGCAATCTCGGTTTTCTGATCAATCGCCGGACAAAAGATTTTACGGATGAGGATATATCTAAAATCTCGGGAACCTATCATCGGTGGCGGAATAAATCGGAGAGTTACGCGGACGTGCCGGGATTCTGTAAGTCTATCTCTCTTGACGAAATCCGGCAGAAGGATTATGTCCTGACGCCCGGACGTTATATTGGCCTGCCGGAAGATGATGACGACTTCGATTTCGCGGAACGCTTCGGCAAACTGAAAGCGGAGCTGGAAGAGCAAATGAAGGAAGAAGCGCGACTCAATGATCTCATTTTAGATAATTTGCGGAAGGTGAAATTCAATGACTGAAAATGCAATCATTAAGAAGGATGACATTCAAAGCCGGATTTATACCATCCGCAGCGTTCAGGTTGTGCTGGACAGCGATCTGGCAGAATTCTACGGCGTGGAAACCAAAGTATTGAATCAGGCGGTCAAAAGAAATATTGAAAGATTCCCTATAGAGTTCAGTTTTCAACTTACTGCTGAAGAAAATGATTCCTTGAGGTCACAATTTGTGACCTTAGAGAATGAAAATCACTTGAGATTCCAAATTGGCACCTCAAATAATAAGCAAAACATGAGGTCGCAATTTGCGACCTCAAACAAAAAGGGAGGTCGAAGGTATCTCCCCTATGTTTTTACCGAGCAAGGCGTGGCTATGCTTTCGGGCATTCTCCGAAGTGCAACCGCTGTTCAAATCAGCATTCAGATTATCAATGCTTTTGTCGCAATGAGAAAGTTCATTTCCGCCAATGCGCAAATATTTCATCGTCT
>PEYN01000028.1 GCA_002774355.1 Candidatus Marinimicrobia bacterium CG08_land_8_20_14_0_20_45_22
GAGGCGAAGATCTTTTTAGGCGGGTTTCCCGATTGCTTTACTATTGAGAAATTCGATTCGGTCGTTGTTGAAGGCGAAAATGTTCTTGCGATTTTGGTCTTGAATTACGGGCAATATTCTTCCGATATGACAGCGATACCCTTTCTGACGCTCGGAATGAATCATCTGCCGGAGAACCCGACGGGAATTCCTGAGATATTGCAAATTCCCACATCGAATTTGCATCTGAATTTTAAGATCAGTTCCGGAGGAGAAACGATTTTACTGACAGATTCGCTGGGACAAATGGTTGATCGCGTTCAATTGGGTGAGATTCCGACGGATATATCCTATGGGCGATATCCGGATGCCGGACCTGAGTGGAAATTTTTTTCAACATCAACTCCCGGTTCGGTCAACAACACAAATGCTTATGCAGGAATCGTCACCCCGCCGGTTTTTTCCTTCAAGGGCGGTTGGTATTCTGACCCATTCGACGCCATACTGAACGCGCAGGATGAAACAGTCGTACACTTTACGACAGACGGTTCCGAGCCGACCGAAACTTCTGAAACGTACCGAAATCCGATCCCGATTACACGAACCACTGTGCTCCGGGCAAAAGCTTTTCGTTCCGGCTGGATGACTGGACAAAGCGTGACTCACAGTTATTTTTTAGACGCGCCGCATGATCTGCCGGTTATCTCGATTTCAACTAATCCTGAAAATCTTTGGGACGCAGATAGCGGGATATACGTGATGGGCAAGAATGCGTCGTCTGAAAACCCGTATTTTGGCGCAAATTTCTGGCAGGATTGGGAACGTCCGGTTAATGTAGAGATGTTTGAAAATACCGGAACGCCTGCTTTTAACATCGATGCGGGCGTGAAAATTTTCGGCCAATGGAGCCGCGCATTTCCCCAAAAATCGCTGGTTGTTTTCGCGCGCAGTGAATACGGATACGGAAAGATTTCTTACAAAATTTTTCCCGACAGATCGAGTAACTCTTTCGAATCGGTATTAATTAGAAATTCCGGGAATGATTGGGGCTATACGATGTTTCGTGATGGATTGATGCAAGGCTTGGCGGAGGGAATGAACCTCGAATTGCAGGCGTATCGACCAGTGGCTGTATATTTGAACGGTGAGTACTGGGGATTGCAGAATCTTCGCGAAAAAGTGGACGAGAATTATCTCGCCGAGCATTTTGACGTTGACCCTAGTGATGTCGATATTCTGGAAAATAATGGAGTCGTGAACGAAGGCGAGGCTTCCGAATGGCTGGAACTTGTCGATTTTTACACAAATCATGATTTGAGCGTTCAGGAAAATTATCAGTATGTCGCAGACCGTATCGACATCGACAACTATATTAACTATAATGTTGCGGAAATCTACATCGATAATCGCGACTGGCCGGGAAACAATGTTAAGTTCTGGCGACATCGTCCGACGAACGGGAAATGGCGCTGGACTTTGTTCGATACGGATTTTGGATTCGGTCTTTACGATGCTAACGCCTACCGATTCAATACGCTCGAACATGCACTGGCAACAGACGGACCCGATTGGCCGAATCCGCCGTGGTCAACGCTTCTGCTACGGAAGCTGGTGGAGAACGAGGAGTTCCGATTAAAGTTTATCAATCGGTTTGCTGATTGTTTAAACACACGATTTAGCCCAGCTGTTGTTGTTGCTCAGTGGGAAATGAAACGTCGGGTGATTGAATTGGAGATGGGCCGGTTTTATGAACGCTGGAAAGCCGGTCTGTTTTGGACGTCTATCAATGACTGGCGTCGTAATGCAGAAGTCTTGAAGATTTTTGGA
>PEYN01000029.1 GCA_002774355.1 Candidatus Marinimicrobia bacterium CG08_land_8_20_14_0_20_45_22
ATGTGTAACACCTCCTGTCTTTTCCTATTTTAATATCTTCTACCAAGGGTTACACACTTTATCTTACAGTCTATTACAGTCTCCCGACTTCGGCAGTCTGAATTGATATTTTACCGATCTCTTTCTATCTTCGGAATATGTCGGGAGATGCTTCATATATCTCCCGATATATCTGAAATATCAACGGATATATCTGAAACATGTCGCGAGATATTTGAAAGTTCAACGGAGATACTTGGAAGTTCTACGGTGTCCAGTTTAGATAAAATTCATAGTGTGCCGTGGTAGGCGGCGCTCTGTGTCAGAATCTGGCGCAGCGGGAAAAATGTCTGAATCACTGATTAACCAGATTACGCTGATTTCCCTGATTATCGAAAATATGACTGATAAAAGGAATCTGTGAAATCCATATTCGCCAAAGGCGAACTGACGGTGTTATGAGCGAGGCAAACAAATATTCAGATATTTCATGGATGCCGGGCCGGACAGCGCTCTGTGTCAACTCTTGATCTCAATCTTAACCTTAACCTTAATTTGTCTTCTCCCCTTTCGTGTATTCATTCCCCGCCTTTGGTTTGGTTTCGTGTTTATTCGTAGTTGAACTATCTTCCCGTTTGCATCTATTTTTCCACTCATTATTATTCTCTGACGCATTAAATTGCCGCCTATGAAGAATGGCGTTTATTCGGAGAAAGAAAAGAACCAGCGGCGCTCGTATTTCTACACATCGCTCGTCGTTCTCTTCTGGTCAACCGTCGCTACGGCATTCAAATTCTCACTGAAATATTTGGACGTTTATCAACTGCTCTTCTTCGCGTCGCTGTTTTCTACGATTATTCTGTTTGCAGTTGCAATCTGTCAGAAGAAATTAACCAATCTGCGACGATTAATAAGAGATGATTTCACCCGTTCGGCTGTGCTGGGGTTGCTGAATCCAACGATCTACTACCTCGTTTTATTTAAAGCCTACGCCCTTCTCCCGGCACAGATCGCTCAACCGCTGAATTACACATGGCCGATCGTGCTAGTTCTGTTTTCGGTTCCATTCCTTAAACAGCCGCTAAGTTGGAAGAGCATCGTCCCGATCTGCCTCAGTTTTTTTGGCGTCGTCATTTTATCGACAGGCGGGAGATTCTCCGGGATTCAGTCGCCGAACGCGACCGGTGTTTATCTCGCCGTCGGCAGTTCCGTCATCTGGGCAAGTTACTGGCTGATAAACATGAAAGACAGTTGCGACAAAACTCTGCGGTTATTGTTGAATTTTTCATTTGGAACGATCTATTCACTTGGCGCGGCTCTCTGTTTCTCACAAATCACTTTCCCCGGCTGGAAAACACTGGCAGGAACTGCGTGGATCGGCGCCTTCGAGATGGGTTTCACTTTTATTCTCTGGCTGAAAGCGCTGAACCTTTCGGAAACCACCGCGAAAATCTCGAATTATATTTTCCTTTCGCCGTTCATCTCGCTCATATTCATTCATTTCCTTGTCGGCGAAATTATCCAATCGACGTCGGTCATCGGACTTGCTTTGATCGTTTCGGGAATTCTTTTCCAGAACAGGTTATCGCGATAATCACGAAAACCATCAGTTAAAATTTATTTTAGAAGAACCATTTTACCGATTGAGAATTACGTTCTCCAGAAAATCTTCTTCTTCGTAAAGAAACTAACGATCAGCGCCAACAGAATCGTATAAACGAGTCCGCGACAGAAACCGATCCACGGCGACGCGGTAATTCTCAGGATGAACGGATGCAATGAAGTCAAGCAAAGAGCCGGCATGACGAGTCCGCCCATTCCGCTGTAAGCGATCATCGGATTCTGACCGTTATCGATCAGGAGCCGCAGAAAACTCCCGCGCTTCATGACATCGATAATGATCATAAACGAAATGAGCATGAAAATCGCAAGCCCGGTCGTCAGGAAATAATAACTCATCGTCGAATGGTCTTTCTTGATCCCGCCTTCGAATGGTTCAAAGACCAATCCTAAGACGATCCAGATTGCGCCCCAGACGAACAACCGCTTCAGTAAAAGTTCGGTCTCGTTGATAGGTTTTCGGAAGAGAAACGCCACAGTGATCAGAAGAACGAACGTGACCAAACTGGTTTGCCAGAGCCAACGCGCTTTCAATCCGACAAGTAAAATGATGACGAACAGCATCATCAGGTCGGATATAGCGTGAACGCGATTCGGCGACCAACTGAATTTTTCATCGGCGGGCCTTTTCATCCAATCGACGATCATATCACCGACGATCGTTCCGGGCAAGACGATGAACAGATATTTGAGGTAATCCATTTTGTACATCCACGGAATCGGCGAGAAATTCCAGACCCAGCCGATCCAGCCGCCGAATTCGTGCGACAATCGTAGTCCGAAAAAGACGCCGAGAATTGCCAACCTCAGCAGGATGTTTCTCGAAGTCAATAGCCAGATGATAGATCCGAAGAAAAACACATTTGTCAGAACGACCAGAATGATATTATTTCGATAGAGCGATAAACCGGTTCCGTCGGGATATTTCAGCAATGCAAGCATCAAAACCGCGCCAATCCAGCCGGCGATCTTGACACCATAACCGAGTTTTTTATTCCAATTCTTCGGCGTTCGGACATAGATAGCGAACATCACGAGAAATCCCGCAAGCGCCAACAACCACGTCGTTGCGGTCTGATCCTGACTGATCACATACGGGCTGAAGTGGCGATGAAGGATCGCAAAGAATCCGAGTAGAAATGTTCGTTCGACGACATATCCAATGATTTTCAGCGTCGATTCGCCGGATTCCCGGCGTTTCGATAATGCCAGCGGGATCGCCGCGCCCAGCGCAAACAGGAAAAACGGAAAGACCAGATCCACCCATGTAATCCCGGGAAGATTCGGATTGAATACATGATTCGGCGGAGGCACTTGCGCGTGATACATCCACGACGGTAAAACGCCCCACGGAATCATTCCCGACAGCACCATCGTCAGAATTGCAAAGCCGCGCAAAGCGTCCAATCCCGTTGCCCGTTTCGTTGTCAGTTCAATCATTTTCCGTCCTCCCAACTAACCCCAGAGGTGCTTTTATAACCATAAAGATAGCAATAATGGTTTCTCAACTTTAACCCAACCTTATCCCCACATTATCCACCAATGCGAACAACTCTAATCGACCTAATTAACCTATTCAATCCACCGGTGGCGGACAAGCCCAAATCAACCTATTCAACTATCCTCACTTTTTTCCTGCCGCTATCAATGCAACCGGTTCGCCAGCCGGGAATTTTTTCAATTCGATATCGAGAATGGCAAATATCTGCTCGATCTGAACCAGACCGGTCAGGTCGATGATCTTTGCGGAGATCAACACAAAAATGTCCGGCAAAAGCGCTCCGGCATCGCCGTAAGTCGTTAGTTCGGCGACAACTTCGGTGATCCGCGATTTCACTTGATTAGATTCCGTCTGAACTACAAGACAATCGTTGACCTGTAATTTGATAACACCTTCGCGGTTGACAACTCGGGCTTTTTGAATGGTTTCTTTAACGATTCCAAAGAGCCGGGAGCGTTTGAAAGTCGCTGTAATGATCGATAAAAAGGATGTCTTTGCGGCGATCTTTACCAAATTAACAGTGACTTTCAGCGACGTCGCGCCAATCTTCAACAATTCTTCCTCTGACAATTCCCTGATGTCAAGATCGCGGGTTCGCAATTCGCTGGAACCGGTGGCGATGGCAAACACACGTTTGTTTCGCGTATCGACCTCGATGCTGACTTCGATGCTTTCAGGAATCGCACCCATCGATTGAACGGAATTCATTGCTTCCTGACGAATTGCTAAAAGATCGGATTCCGTCGGGTCGATGATGCTTCGTTCGACGGTGTCGCGGATGATTCCCAGCGCGGCGCCGATTGCCGAAACGACTTCACAATTCTCGGCGATTTGATGATCGAAGCACATGAGTTCGGCGGAAAACGGAACCAGCGCCGATGCGCCGCCACCGCCGCCGACAAATTTTACCAGTGATGCGTCGAGTTTGTATTCGCGGATCAATTGTCGGATCGTCGGCTGTATTTTCTCGGCAGAAACGGTCAGGATTTCCCGGGCGATCTTCGATTCGCTCCTGTTCATCGATTTCGCGAGGGCGCTAAAGCAGGAACGAATCGCCGGAAGATTCGCGGCGCCGTGTCCGATGGCTTTCACATAACCGAGAAAGTTGGCGGCTTCTGTCAGTGTCAAAGCAAACCGCCGACAATCTTTTTTCCGGACAACAGCGTAATCGTCCGGATCGGTTTCCAGCGGTCGGATTTTCTCCAATTCGACATCTGAAAAATCCATCTCATCCGAAAATGCGACATACGGAAGCCGGGCGATGTGCGCGCTTCTGGGGCCGACATCGATCACATGATTGTCCTGAATTCTCGGCATCGATCCGCCGGCGATACCCAGCGTCCGAACATCCAGCGTACGCAGAAAAAGTCGATTGCCGCCGATCTGAGCGCTTTTCACCTGCGGTTTGCCGTTTCGGATGACGGAAATGTCCGTCGATGTTCCGCCGACTTCGATGAAAATTCCATCGCTGATCTTGACGTACATCAGCGCCGCCGCCACGCCAGCCGCCGGTCCCGAAAGCATCGTCAGAATCGGTCGTTTGCGCATCTCGCTGATGTCCATAATCCCGCCGTCCGAGCGCATGATCATCAGCGGCGCGTCGATCCCGGATTTCCGGACGGATTCTTCGGTCATGTTCGCGGTTTCAAGCATTTTCGGCATCATGCTCGCATTGATGACGGCGGTTCGTGTTCGGATTCTCAACCCGTAAAGTTTGGAAATATGACTCGCGGCGGTTGAAAGGTAGCCCATTTTATTGGCGATATTAGCGACAAATTCCTCACTTTCGGGATGATCGACGCCGAACGCTTCCGAAGCAACAATGACCTGTGCGCCGTCATGCACCAAACCTTCAATAGCGGTTTGAACCTGCTTTTCGGTCAGCGGAGTTCTTAGATCGAAATAGATATAGTTTGTATGGAGAAATTTCCCTGGCGCCAGCGAAATGTTCTTCGGGTTGCTGTCTTTTTGCGAGATTTTACCTTCAAGTCCGACGCCCATTCCGATAACGCCGACCGTCGCGACATCACCTTCGAGCAAAGCGTTTGTTGCCTGAGTCGTCGAATGCGCAATCAGAATAATTTCTTCCGGCTGGATTCTTGTCTTCTCCAACAACATCTGCAAAGAATCGACGACGCCTTTGGCGACGCCTTCTTTAGCCGTATGCGTCGTTGGAACACAAACCTTTCCAACGATTGAGTAGTCAGTAATATTTAGCGCGACGGCATGCGTAAATGTGCCGCCGACGTCGATGCCGATTTTTATTTTACGTCTCATGGGATTGGTTGATTAGGTAGATTATGTTGATTGGGTTGATTGGGTTGATTGAGTTGATTAGGCTTGTCCGCTTTGGTGGATTGATTATGGTTTTGAGTAAGATAAGGTCCATCGGGTTCGGAGATTTTATCGTTCAGTTTTTGGTCTTTTAAAAACTTAATATATCCATTGAGAACCTTAACGACAAAAAGGACTTTTCCAACAAACTCATCGAATTTTTCCTGATTGATATAGTTTTCATCAACCGCGACCGTCAGGTGATCGATCAATTCAAAAAGCGAGCCTCGCGCTTGCCTGCAAAACCGGATGTTTTCCTGAAAGTGGTATCTGCCCTGGCCTTCGGCAATATTTGCAGTAACCGATCTTGAAGCGCGGGTAATTTGGTCAATCAATTGATGCTTTTCACTCGCCGGTAATGATTTAGCAAATTCAGAAAAATCTTTCCTCAATTCCCGCGCAAATTTCCAGGCATCCAGTGTGGCAAAGGAATAATTGATGTTTGCCATATCCAATCTCAAACGCGAGCGAATTTATAATTTTGCATTTCGTCTGTCCTGTCCACTCAGTTCACTCTTTTCACTCTAATCAACCTATTCAACCTATTTCTACCTACTCAACCCATTTACATAAACCATACCGCCGCGACGATTAAACCTAATATCGCGACCGCCCATGTATAAGGAATCGTATTCCATAGCACTTTTTGAACGTCCTGCTGCATCTCATTCGCCAGCCAGACGTTGTGCGTATTCGTCGGGTCACTGATGCCCTGAACCTGTCCAACCGCCATTAACATTCCCATGATTGCACCAGCATTCATTCCGCTGGCGAGTAAAATCGCCGCGAGTCCATAGCCCATACCCCAAACATTCAACGGCCCTCGATACAATGCCAACGGCGCAGCTAATCCGAAAATCATAACGTAAGCCCACGGAGAATGCGGAATGACCGACTGCATAACCGGTTGCAATAAATTCAAAACCGGCCAGCCTTCCGGGTGTTCCACTGCCCAACTTCCACTGGGTCCGATGATAGCGTTCAGCAACATTCCAATCCCAAACATCAAAACGATCGCGGGCATTACGACGGCTCCACCTTCAAAAATAGAGCGAATGAACAGATTCAGGCTTCCTTTTCGATATGTCGCTACATAGCCGTAAATCAATCCTGTTATGAACGCCGCTATGAAATCAATCCTGAACAATAAAATCAGGAACAACGGAATGAGCGGCGTCAGATATGCCGACCAATGAATTTTTCGCTCTTCTGCCGATTTTGACCATAGCGCTCGCAAAATATTCCAGATAAACAGCGTACTCAAAACAACACCGATTATCCATTTAAAACCTTTTCCAACAAAGTTTAAACCGGATTTAAATACCTGTTTAAATAAATCGTCGGCTGAATGATATATCAAAAATCCGGCGCCGATGATCAGAATAATTGCTACGGTTTTCATTATAATTTTTTTCAGACTTAGATCGTGTCCGTCGCGGTACAACTGGATTGTGATATAAATCAGCGCAACAACAAACGTCATCCCAAACATCATCAGTGCAAAAGGTTTGATTTCATCGACAGATAAATTCATCACATTGATATAGAGCGCCCAGTTTCCGGCATTGAGAATCCCGCCGATACTTAGTCCGAACAGGAAAATACCGATGACGGTCATCTGACCGATTCCGATGGACGACATGATTGGCAAAACGATCGTCGCGACCATAATGATTGCGCCCAGACCGCCGAGTGTTGTAAAGAGCAAAGCAATGAGCGACAGCATGAGAACGGCGATGCTCCATGGATTATCGCCGGCGAGTTCCGCGCCGATCTTGATAAAATTTTCGGCGACTTTCGTCTTTTGTAAAAAAATACTCAACATGCTTCCGAAGAATGCGACTGTATAAGCCGTGTGCAACCGGAGCGTTCCCTGTCCGATAACTAATTGAATCGTATCTTGGAGCGAAACGCCGCCGATCAATGGTATTAAAAACGCCATGACCGGCAGAGCGATCAGGGCGGGAATTTTCCGAAAGAACATAGCGAGTGAAATAATTAAAAACAGGCCGATAAACAGCGTAATTTGGATTATTTCCATAACATCAACATCTTCATATTTTCAGTTTCATAGTCTTCAAGGTTCGGAAAAATATAACCAACGCCCATTCGGTTTCCAAGTTGAAAATCTAAATCAGTCGTTGATTATTTGGATAAAAGTGTCTTAGTTTATCACCGGTTTTGAATGTGAATGCGTGAATAGTTGCGATTTGGAAATGATATGAAAATTCTGGAAACGAAAGTATTGGTGATCGGCGGCGGAGCAAGCGGCGTCTGTACGGCAATCCAAGCCGCTCGTCTTGGCGTCGAAGTCATATTAGTTGAAGAAACAGCGTGGTTAGGCGGGATGTTGACCGCCGCAGGCGTCAGCGCCACCGACGGAAATCACCGGCTTCCTTCCGGACTTTGGGGCGAATTCCAGCAGAAAATTTACAATCACTATGGCTCAGCATCTGCCGTTGAAACCGGTTGGGTCAGCAACACACTTTTCGAACCACACGTTGGACAGCAGATTTTTCAGGAAATGTGTGATGCTGAACCGACGCTCACCGTTTTGAAAGGTTATCGGATCGTTTCCATTTTGAAAAAATCCAATCATGTCATCGGCGCAGAATTTATTGATAATCGAGGCAAAAGCCTTCGCGTATTGAGTCAAATTAGTATTGAAGCAACTGAATACGGAGACGTGCTTGCTCTGGCTGGTTGTGAGTATCGCGTTGGACGAGAAGCGCGCGCCGAAACCGGCGAACGCTTCGCACCCGAATCGGCAGACGACATGATTCAGGACATCACTTACGTCGCGATTTTGAAAGACTATGGGATCGGAGACGACCGGTCAATTCCAAAACCGCCGAATTATAATCCAACTGTTTTTCGCGGCTCGTGTAAAATTTCCGACGATCAAACTGACCAAAATCTTCCAACTCCGGAAAAAATGCTCGAATATGGCAAATTGCCGAACGGAAAATACATGATCAACTGGCCGCTCCACGGCAATGATTTCTACCTGAACGCCATTGAAGTGAATCCGAGTGAGCGGCTCTCAGCGCTTCAACCGGCGAAAGATTTTACGATGGGTTTTGTCTATTTCATTCAAACTGAACTCGGTTACAAGCATCTCGGACTTGCCGATGATGAATTTCCGACCGCTGACCGGCTGGCACTGATTCCGTACAATCGCGAGAGCCGGCGGATTATCGGAATAACGCGGCTGAAATTGGAAGACATTGAAAACATCTATCAATCACCCCAAGGCGAATTATACAAAAGAGGAATTGCCGTCGGCGATTATCCGCTTGACCATCATCATCACAAATGTCCGAAACCGGTAAATGAAACTTACCCTCAGATTTCTTCATTCACGGTTCCATTCGGCTGTCTGATTCCTTCAACGGTTGACGGTTTGCTTGTCGCTGAAAAGAGCATTTCTGTCACGCATTATGTCAATGGATGCACGCGTCTTCAACCGTGCGTCATGTTGATTGGACAGGCGGCGGGCGCCGCGGCGGCTCTGTGCGTTCGCGAAAACGTTCAGCCTCGCGATCTCGCCATTCGGAAACTCCAGCAGGTTTTACTGGACGCGCACGCTTACCTGATGCCGTTTTCGGACGTCAAACCCGACGATCCGGCGCTTCAGGCAATTCAACGAATCGGTGCGACCGGAATTCTCAAAGGCGAATCGATTCATCACGACTGGGTGAACGAACTTCGATTCAACCCGGACGAAAAAGTCACGGGAAGAGAGTTCATTGATGCTGTCAGACTCATGATCGACTTCCCGCCGGAACCGATTCTAAAGATATCGCCAGGCAATTTCATTACCAAAAATCAGTTCGTCGCTTTTGCGGGAAAAATGGACTGGCAGATTCCTGAATTTTTCACTCCGCCATCTGAAAAATGGCTGACGCGACGCGCTTTCGCCGTTTGGCTTGACGCGCAATTCGATCCGTTTAACGCTATTCCGGTTTAATAAAAATGCAAAGATTTCTCCGTTCATCTTTAATTCTTGCACTCTTGTTCAATTTCGCCTCATCTCAGGAAAATCTATCCGAACTTCGCGGCGTTTGGCTGACCAATGTTGATAGTCAGGTTTTGGACAGCCGGGAAAACATCGCCTCAGCAATGCAATTTCTCGCCGATCACCATTTCAACGTCGTTTTCCCCGTCGTCTGGAACGATGCGCAGACACTTTATCCCAGCGAAATCATGGACTGTCTTTTTAATGTCAGAATCAATCCGCAATATGTCGGGCGCGATCCGCTAATGGAGGTCATTTCCGAAGCACACAGCCGGGGAATCGCCGTCATTCCGTGGTTCGAATACGGTTTTGCCTCTTCCTATCAGAAAAATGGCGGACTGATCCTTGAAAGAAAACCAGACTGGGCGGAGCGCGATAATCATGGAAAACTCCTGACGAAGAATGGTTTTGAATGGATGAATCCTTATCATCCCGAAGTGCAGGAATTCATCATTTCGCTCGTTACGGAAGTCGTGAAAAATTACGACATTGACGGAATTCAGGGCGACGATCGGCTTCCCGCGAATCCCATTGAGGGCGGCTACTCGGATTTTACCCAGAAATTGTACGCCACGGAACACGCCGGGAAGTTGCCATCGACTAATTTTCGCGACAAGAATTGGCAAAAATGGAGGGTTGAGAAACTCACAACTTTTTGTAAAAACCTTACTGATTCTGTCCGAAATCTCAAACCTGACATTCTGGTCTCATGGGCGCCAAGCGTTTATCCGTGGTCTTATAATGAATATTTACAGGATTGGCCTTCATGGATTCGAACAAATTGCGCCGATCTTGTCATTCCGCAGGTTTACCGTTACTCTTATCCGGAGTATAAAACGACACTCCGTGAAATGGTACCGGCAGAACTTGACTCTCGCCGAAATATCATTTTCCCGGGAATTCTCATAAATGTTGGCGAATATGTCATCCCAGAGGAATATTTTCTAAAAGCGGTTGCTCAAAATCGAAAATCCGGCTATAACGGCGAAGTATTTTTCTTTTATGAAGGATTACGGAAAAACGACGATCAATTGGCAAACGCGCTATTGAAAACATTTTACGAAAAACCAGCGAAGTTGCCGGATTTTTCCCGACGTTAGTTACTCCTCTGAATTTCTTGTAAAAACCGTCTCGTGATTAGCGTTGGGCGAGTGATCGCCGAGCCGACAACAACCGCGTAAGCACCTAATTCTAAAAGTTTGCGCGCATCTTCGGGATTCCAAATTCGTCCTTCGGCAATGACCGGAATTTGATCACCGATTTTATCGACGAGTTTTTGCAACAGCATGAAGTCCGGTTTGTATTCATTTTCCGTTTTCGTATAGGAAGTGTAACCGGATAGCGTCGTACTGATGAGATCGAAACCCAAATCGCAGGCGCGCTCACCTTCGTTAAAAGTAGAGATATCCGCCATCAACAAAACGTCTGTTTTTTCTTTCAAAGCTCGGATGATGTTTTCCAACTTTTCGTCGTTTGGACGACTTCGTTGAGTTGCATCGAACGCCACAATTTCACAGCCGGTCTCGGCTATTTCTAAGTTGTCGGCAAGTGTCGCTCCAATGAAAACTTCAGAATCTGCATACTTTTTTTTATAAATACCGATGACCGGCAGATGAACCGTGTTCCGGATAGCGACGATATTTTTCGGATAACAGGCTCGGACAGCGCACGCCCCGCCGAGTTCCGCCGCTTTTGCCAACGCGGCAAGAATTTCTGGTTTTCCCAGAGGTTCATCGTCGTCAGCCTGAGCAGAAACAATTAATCCACTTTTAATCTGAGCAAGCGTTGATTTGACATTCATTTGACTTCGCTCCTCTAACTAACCGATTCGAACATCGATATGAACTTCCGTTTTCCCCAAGATTGCATTCTGAACCGTTTGTTCATTCAGTGATAGGTGATTTCCGATGACCGTTTTGCCCTCGATTTCGATCAATCGCACGCCCGAATTTAGATGTAGCGGATTTTTTACCGCGATGTGGTAATTCACGCCACGGAATCTGCGTATTACCTGATAGGATTCCCAGTTCCTGGGGACGCATGGATCGATAATGAGTCCGTCAAAAGTCGGTCGGACGCCGAGAATGTAATCGATCGCGTCGCGTAACATCCAAGTCGATGAACCGGTTAGCCACGAATGACTCGCCTGACCAAACATCGGATGATCTGGACTGGTGACATATTCGGCGTAAACGTAAGGTTCTACCTGATAGCGGTCGATATCAACGATGGGATTCATCGGAAGCGCTTTTTTATAAATATCAAACGCACGGTCGCCGCGACCCATCAGACATTCGGCTAAAATTGACCAACTGACCGGATGATTGAAGACGGCGCCGTTCTCCTTTTTTCCCGGAACGCAACGTGTCGCCAAACCGATTCTTAGATCGATTTTTGTGTAAGCCGGATCGAGCATTTTCGGCCCTTTTGGCGTGTCAAGATATTTAACAACGGAATCCATACATTTCAATGCGCGTTCTCCCCGCGCAACACCGCTGATGACTGCCCAACTCTGAGTATTTAAAAAGATTTTACCTTCGTCATTTTTCGAAGAGCCGATGACCTCACCTTCGTCATTGGTACCGCGAATGTACCACTCGCCGTCCCAACAATGCGTGTTGATCGCTTCGCTAACTTTTTCATATTCCGATTGATAATGTTTTGCGATTTCTACCATGCTAATATGGTTACACAGCGCGACGGTTTCTTTGAGGATGTAAGCGAGAAACATCGTCACCCAAACGCTCTCGCCTTTGCCCTTTCTGCCCAGATAATCGAGCGTGTCGTTCCAATCACCGGGACCAAATTTCGCCAAATACCGATCCGTAAGATTTGACAGCGTATAATCGATCGCGGCAAACAAGTGCGTCAAAATCTGCGCCTTTCCTTCGTCATAAAATGGCGTCGCAGTTCTGAGAAAATCCTCATCGCCGGTTTCTTTGAGATAGACAATAATCGCCAATGGCAACCAGAGCGGCGTGTCGGAGTGACCGGTTTTTTCTCCGCCGCCGGTCAACGGATAATAGAGATGAAACGTGCTTCCATCGCGAAACTGAAACTTCGACATTTCGGTAATCCGTTCCTTGACCCATTCCGAACGCGTCATCACCGGCCCCATGATGTCCTGACACGAATCGCGATAGCCGCGTCCAAACAACATTCCACCGTGATAGTAAGAAGCATCGCGTGAAAAAAGAAATGTTACAGATGTCTGATACTGATTCCAAACGTTGATCATTGTGTTCATATCGTCGTCTGGCGTGTCGATTTTTACTGACGACAGATAATCCGTCCATTTTTCGCGAAGTTTTTGGAACTCGGATTCGACCTTCTCTTTTTGGCGGTATTTGTTGACGAGTTCGAGTGCGTTCGATTGGTAATTTTCCTTCGGAACGACGCCAAGCATGATTGTAAAAGTCTTCTCCTCGCCGGGCGAAAGCAAGATTTCCATTTGGATCGCGGCTTCGGCGTCTCCGGCGGTAATTTCTGTGTTAAAACACTTCCCACTTTCCACGGCGATCGGATTGGATTCGGAACGCCATTTCCCGATAAAAACGTCTTTACTGCCGTCCCAACCTTTGATGGGAATGTCGGCACTGAAGAAAACATACTTGTCCCACGCTTCATTCGCCTGAGCAACGGTCGCGCCTTTGTACTTTACCCAATAGCGCTTGGTAGCCAACAAAATTTGATCTTCGCGATCGAATTTGACTTCGTTAAAATGCTGATCGTTTGGCTGGTTAATCAGATCAACCAGCGCATGCCCCAAACACAATTCGTCGTAAGCAAAAATATCAAACGATTTCGGCTGAGATGATTCGTTTTTCACCTTTACACGCCAGATTTCCAGATCGTCGGTTGGGACGAAGTACAAGATTTCGGCGCGGACATTTTTATACTGGGATGTAATTTTCGTGTAATAAAGTCCGTGACGGCATTCGTATGAATCCAGTTGCGTCATCGTTGGTTGCCATGTCGGCGACCAGTATTCGCCGGTTTCAGCATCTCGCAAAATGACATATCGTCCCGGTCTGTCCATTGGCAAGGAATTGTAGCGCCAGCGTAAAATGCGGTTATCTTTCGGACTTCCCCAAAAACTGTAGCCGCCGCCAGTGTGCGAAATGAGTCCGCTATATTTGCCGTTTGAAATATAATTTACCCACGGAGCCGGCGTATCCGGTCGGGTAATAATAAATTCTAATTTATCTTCTGAAAAATGTCCGTAGCGATTCAATATTTTTCCTTCCTGTCCAATATTCTTAATTGCATTTTCGATGACTCATTGCGTCAGCAGACGAACGCCTTCCTTCAGTAATGTGTGAACTTTTTCCTCTGCATTAGATGCAACATAAATCCGTCCGAGCGGTTCTGTTTGCGAGACGCGCATCAGCATCCATGAGCCATCGGTAAAATAAAATTTGATCCCATCTGCAAGTGAAATCCGGTCAACTGCGAATTGACCGATTCTTTCTGGAGAATTCACACTCAGTTTTTCCATATTTTTTAATAATTCCGACGTTGGATGATGTTGATCGACCCGTCCGTAATGAAACGCGCCAAACCGCTTCCGCAGATCGGCAACCATTTCGCTAATCGGCGCCTTTCGGACGCTCAACATCTCCAGCGTCAGCAAGCACGAGAGGATTCCATCGCGTTCCGGAATGTGATTTTTGTAACCGAAACCGCCGCTCTCTTCGCCGCCAATCAAAATATCGCGTTCGCGCATAACTTCACTGACATTCTTAAAACCAACCGGCGCTTCAATAACCTGTCTCCCATGTTCGGCGGCGACTTTATCAATTGTGTTAGCCATCGAAGTTGTCCGAACAACATCGCCTGTCCAATTTCTTGTTTCAAGCAAATATTCAAAAAGGAGCGGCATCAAATCATGAAGTTCGACATAATTTCCGTTTTCATTCAGAACGCCAAACCGGTCGGCGTCGCCATCCGTCGCCAATCCGATTGAGGCTTTTTTCCGAATCACTATTTTTCGTAAATCCGGTAAATTGGACAAAATTGGCTCCGGCAATTTCCCGCCGAACATCGGATCAGGTTTTGCGTTGACCTGACTAACGAATCGCTTCATATCTCGAAGAAATAACGGCAAATATCCACAACCCGCGCCATGCATCGCATTATAAACGATTGGTTTTTGAAGCGTCAAAATAGACTCAAAGTTCACGACTTTTGATAATTGCTCCGAGTATTCCGGTAAGAAATCGACTTTATGAAGGAACTCGCCGATCTTTTTTTGATCATGTTGGGGTTTATTGCGGAATAGAAATCCTTCGACAGCGGTCGTCATTTCGACGGTCGCCGGACCGCCGTACGAACCTTTGAATTTCAGACCATTGTATTGATACGGATTGTGGCTCGCCGTTACCATGATCCCTGCCGCCAGATTCCGATTTTTCACCGCAAATGACAGCACCGGCGTCGGACAGAATCGTCGGCTAAGGAAAGCAGGAATTTGATTACTGGCAACTACATCAGCGACGGTCTCGGCAAATTCCGCGGATAAAAACCGCGTATCGAAACCGATTGCAATTCCTTTCTGAGCCGACCCAACCGAAACGAGATAATCGCAAAATGCCTGCGCGACCGCCCGAACATTCGAAAATGTGAATCCGTCCGCAATGATTGCACGCCAGCCATCGGTCCCAAAATGTATTGTTGCTTGATCGTTCATCTTTTTCATCCTCCGCAAACCTACCGATATATGCGCATCCTAATTTCTGCCAAGGATTTTTTCGACGTCGGAGCGGCTAAATCCACGTTCTAATAGCGCCCAGACTACTACTGAAAATTTCTTAGTCATGCGATACGCCGGGAAAAGTTTTCAGCCGGTCGTATAGATCGCACGCCATTTCGTCTGTAGTGGATGTATCTCGATATGCTTCGGCAATCAGTTCGGGATGCTGGATTAGACGGTTAAAATCTTTATGATTGCCGGTAATGACGTTTCCCAGCGATTCCTTGATTGCCATTCCAAGAACCAATTTTTGATCGTCGTTCCTAAAATAGCACGAAGGACGATTGAAGCGTTTGGGAAAAATCGCCAACAAATATTTTCCAGTTTCCGGGTCGAATTTCAGCATGAGATTCATTCGCGGCTCGGATTCCGTCATTTCCAGCGAATCGATGTAACTGCCGAAATCGGGAACATTTGAATTTCCAACAATTTGTCTACTGACTATCGTGAATGCTTCGATAAAATGGTTGAAAAATGTTTCAAGCAACTGCTCACTTACCGATGTAATTACATAAGATGTCCGAAGGTAATTCTCGATGAAAAACACGTTGATTTCGGGTTGCTGAATGATGGATTTCAATCGCGCTTCACCGACTTTTTCCCCATTAAGAAGAGATTGAATCTGCGTTTCGCCGATCAGCATATTCTTGAATCCCGCCTGAAAATGCAGATGCGGACTCGATGCGCCGGCAAGCGCGCCGTTAAAAAAGATGGAGAAATCGGTTAGCAACCGCGCAAGTTCAATCATCTCGTAAAAATGCCCGATAATCATCTGCGGTTGATGAATCTTCGTTGCAATCGTCAAATCACCTGGGAATGTAATTCCCGGATTAGTCAAAACGAGAAATTGATCGTCGAGGATCGAGACGCCGCGCTGACCAACGTCAAGATGGCATAAAAAACAAGTTTGTGATTTTCGGCTCGCCATTTTTTCAAAAGTTTCCGACGTCAGGCTTTGAAGACGCGTTTGATTACACATCAACTGCACGGGAACCGTATTGATTTCGATCTGAGAAAATGAAATATTCCGATAGGTTTCCAGGTTGCGAAGCAACCGCGGATATCCGGCTTTTGGATCGGATTGCTGACGAATCAGCGCCCGAACCCGCCGATTATCATTCATCGGGCTTTGAATGGCTTCTGTTTCGGTTTGGTAGCCTGCCAACTCGGCGTCGGAGAGGCGACGTTCTCTATCAATCATACAAAAATATTTTTAAACACGGTTTAACATTTCCCTGATCGGGTCCATCTTTGGCATTCGGTCGGTCGATGTTAAAAACCTACTTTGTTATTGTATTTATGGTAATATCTATTGCTCAAAACAAGGTGCTTCAATTCTTCCAAAATCGAAATTTTGAATGAATATTTCGAGTAATTTTTTCTTGCCAGAACATCTGCGCCGACTTGTTCGCTATCGGTATTGGCACCATGCCGGACGGCGATATAATTAGCCTCAGCCATATTTCGTTCAATCAGGAATCCCTGTTTAAGCATCTGATCGGACAATGCGGCGTCCTCACCATACAGCAAATCTGGATAACCGCCGGACGCCAGCACGGCTTCTTTGCGATAATAACGTGGAGCGCCCGGTCCCGGAATACACATCTGTAAAAGCGGATTGCTCTGACCGCATAAATATTCGTCGTGTGTGACGACTTGATGGTCCAAAACCAACTCGCCATTTTCCGGATTCCGCCATGCTGTCTGATAAATGCCGATAATTGCCGCCGCGCCGCTTCTATTGAATTGTTTGATGATTTCTGTAACCGGATCGCCTGTCAGGACATCATCAGAGTCTAATTGCCCAATAATGTAGTTCCAAGCGCGCTGAATTCCGAAGTTTCTCGCACCGCCGAGCGTCTTTCCGAAGACCTTGTAGAACTTAACAAGATCTGGATATTGTTGAACGTATGAAGCAACGATATTCGGTGTATCGTCAGTCCCGTTATCGACAACAATCAATTCTATTGGAATAAACGCATCCACCTTCTTCCGAACTTCGATAATCGACTCAATCGCATAACGCAGAAGACCGGCGCGATTATAAGTCGGCATTACAAAGGAAATTCCTTTGCCAAGCGTCGGATCGACCGGTACTTTTTTTGTGAAATAGGAATCCGGTAAGAAAGCTCCGATATCTTTTAGATATTTTTGGAAACTGAGCGGTCCCCACTCGAACCGAGCCGGATCGTGAATGTACGAGAAGTGCTTTTCGAGTTTCTTGTCGCCTTTCTGCGAAAATTGCTCTTGAAGTCCTTCGCCCGGATAGAATGGCTTACCTCGCCGAAATGTGTACGTTGGACTCGTAATCGTGTAGATTTTCCCATCCTGCGCCAAAACGCCCATCCGGATAGCATAATTGGTTCCCCAAAACACTTCTTCGTCAAAAACCCGGTCGTTGATGAACCGATTCGCCAAAGCAATCAGCGAACCATGACAGAAGAAGTTCGAGTTCGTTGCGCGGGAAGGAATGATGATATTCGACGGATCAGAACCCGGCTTGAGTTCCTGAAGAACACGTTCGTTACCGGTGTCGCCAATTAGCTCATAATGATTACTGATGATAAAACCGGCGCCAGTGACTTCGTAAGCGCGAATGAACGCATCAATCGTCTGCGACGTGATATCGATATCGTCACCCGGAGTCGGATAAAATAGCAAATCCACATTCAGTAAGCCTTGATTTTTTGCATTAAGAACCGCGTATGACGCATTCCGAAAAACGCCGTGTGCGCGATCAATTCGGCGTTTGGAAGATTCTGGAAAACTTGGGAGTAGGTCAGCATTCCCTTCCGAAACGATGACGACGCGTGTCTGTGGAGACGTATTATTTAGCGTTTTTTCAATGACGGATTGGAGTAAATCCAGCCCATTCGGATCGGATTGGCTCGCAATAAATAGGATGGCGGTCTTCATGTTTTTTCTTTCAAAAAGAGTTGCATACATCTCGCTTACCACGGAACGTGCGCTACAGGCGCATAGAAACCACACAAATATCAGTAATTTTCAGGAATTATGAAACATCTAACCGGAACTATTTTATCACCAAAACAGTCACGATCATGTTCAAGCCTGACAGTGAAGTCAAAAAAATCCAGTGAGCGCCGGAGCAAACCGATTGACTCTAATCGTTCCTTCCATCCCATAAAATATGGTAAGTTCCTTCATCCATTGGTTTGTTAATCAGTTCTCGCAAACATTCGCCCTTGATGTTGTAGATTTTCATCGAGACATTCTCACGCCGGAATAAATGAAGTGAAATCATAGTTCCCGTAGTGAACGGATTTGGAGAATTTCACAACAATGTCGGTTTTTTTGCATCCGGCGATTTCGGTTTATGCTGGATAGACGCGATCTGAGAAAAATCATTGGTTTTTAGTTGCTCAATCCATTCATCCCCGCAATGAACTTGGTTCTCGCCAAAAAGTAAAATTTTCACAGGGTAGTTTGAACCGTTTTTCACCACTTCGTAAAAAATCGCGGCAAGATTTTCATCAGTGAAAAGAATCCTTTAATGCGTTTTAAAAACGATTTCGATGCCAGCATTTGAGCAAGACTACTCAGACTGGAATAAATATTTGCATTGTATGGATACCACCACATTTGCCGTTTTGCGAATGGTAGGATGTCATTAATGATGACCTGCGGTCGCGTCATCTCATCAAAACCAAGGCGCCCATGAGTTCTCCCGATTCCGGATTCTTTAAATCCACCCCACGGTGTTTCTGCCAAACCGTGACTCATCAAATGGTCGTTAATTGCCACAACTCCGGCATAAATCTGGGAGGCAATTTTTTTCGCATGTCCTCGATTTTTTGACCAGACCGAACCGGTGAGCCCAAGATGCGAATCATTGGCCAACCGAATCGCCTCTTTATCGTCTTTAACTTTCATGACGCCGATAACGGGGCCGAACGTTTCTTCCTGCATGACAAGCATCTCATGATTGACGTTGGTTAAAACAGTCGCAGGCAACAGGTGGCGGAAATTTGGATTTTCGCTGATTTTGGATTGTGCAAAGATCATTGCACCTTTGGCAAGAGCATCTTGAATATGAAGTTTTACAGTGTTCATCTGCTTTTGCGTGGTCATCGCGCCGATTTCCACCTCGAAATCCGCATCGTAGCCGATCCGGATCGCCTCGACTTTTTCCTTGAGTAATTTCATAAACGGCTGGTAGATTTTTTCGTGGATGTAAATCCGTTCGACGCCTCCACAGGACTGTCCGGCATTCGACAATCCCGCCCATAACGCACCGCCGACGGCACGGTCGATGTCCGCATCTTCACAAACAATCATTGCATCGTTGCCACCGAGTTCAAGAACGACTGACGTCAGTGTTTCGGAGGCTTTTTTCATCAGATATTTCCCAGTTGAAACAGAACCGGTAAAAAAGAGTTTGTCAATACCATTTTCTAAAAAGGCATCACCGGCGATTTTCCCAGGTAGATTCAGATATGCAAACAGACCTTTTGGCAATTCTGCAGACTGAAAACATTTTTCAAGCAAGCGACCGACCATTTGCGTCTCGCTCGCTATTTTGAGAACGACAGCATTACCGGCTAATAAAGCCATGACAATTTCAGAAAACGGAATGGCAAACGGGTAATTCCATGGCGAGATGATTCCAATGACTCCAAACGATTCGCGCCGGATATAACTTCGTTTGTTGGCAAACAAAATCGAACTCGCTTTTAAGTGTTGATCTTTGAGAAATTCCCGGGCGTGTTTTGAATAATAAGAAAACGCCATCATCGCGGGTAAGACTTCAGTCGTCAAAGCGTCGATTCTGGTCTTGCCGTTATCGCGAGAAATAGTCTCAGCAATTTCGTCAGCGTGACCACTCAGAAACTGACGGATAGGACGAAGCGAGTTTACTCGTTCACGAATTGACCTTTTACTCCAAATCGGTTGGATCGATTTAGCCCGATGGATCGCATATTTGACTTCTTCGATCGTGTTTAGATTGGACTCACCAAGTTTTTCTCCCGTCGCAGGATTAAAACATCCTGTCATCATTTTTGTATTTTCCACTTCCAATTCATTTATCCTCTTTCTTAAAAAAAACATTTGCTTTTTGAAAAATGTATCTAAATTTGATCAGTTATGCAACACCGATTCTAATTAAACGGTTACTGTTATTTTCCAACCCAGACAGCCTTCGTCTGGAAAGCAAACTGAACACAATCCACAAAAAGGAGTATGCCATGACACAGAAAATGCAAGTTTACAAATGCGAAATCTGCGGAAACGTCGTTGAAGTCGTTCACGAAGCCGGCGGGACGCTGGTTTGTTGCGGACAACCGATGAAGTTGATGATCGAATCGACCGCAGATTCGGCAAAAGAAAAACATGTTCCGTTGATCGAAAAGACGGAAGAAGGCTACAAAGTCACCGTTGGTAGCACGCTTCATCCAATGATTGAGACACACTATATTGAATGGATCGAACTGATCGCCGACGGCGTCATTCATCGTCGCTATCTAAAACCCGGCGATGCACCCATTGCAGAATTCTGCACCAAAGCCAAAAATGTCTCTTCGCGGGAATACTGCAACATTCATGGCCTTTGGAAAGGAAAAACGTCATGATTAATCCGAAGGTTGCCAGCGCAATCAATGAACAAATAAAAAATGAGCTGGAATCCGCTTACCTGTACTATGCCATGCAGGCGTATTTCACAAGAGAAGGATTCGATGGTATGGCTAATTGGATGAGCGTTCAGGTAAAGGAAGAACTCTATCACGCATCCAAATTTTACGATTACGTTTTAAATCGCGGCGGACAAATACAATTAAAACCGCTCACAATTTTAAAAACGACATGGGAATCGCCGTTGAACGCATTCAAGGAGGCGCTTGCTCATGAAGAATTCATCACCAGTCGAATCAATTTTCTCATGAAATTAGCCATCCCGATGCTTCGGGACTTCGCTTCCAAGGTTTTCCTTGATTGGTATGTCAATGAGCAAGTTGAAGAAGAAAGTAATGTAACGAAGATCATCGCTTCGCTGGCACAAGTAAAAGATTTCGGGCAAGGATTATTAATGATCGACCGAGAACTTGCCTCACGCGTTTTTATCATGCCAACACCCGGACAAGGAGCATAAATCACATGAATTTAACTTTCAACATCGACGAGATATTTGAGATCGCTTTAAAAATCGAAAAAAACGGCGCAAAATTCTACCGGAAAGCCATGGAGTTCGCTAAAGACGAAAAAACCAAAAAAATGCTGGCGGATTTGGCAACGATGGAAGATCGTCACGAAAAAACCTTCGCCTTAATGAAGTCCGGATCGAACGTTCATAGTCAATTAGGTTCGCCCTTCGATCCAAATAACGAATCCATCGCTTACTTACAAGCGTTTGCCGACGGATACGTCTTCGATCTTTCCGAAGATTCTTCTGAGCAAATCACCGGCAAGGAATCCATGGAAGAGATCATGAAGACGGCCATAGGGCTTGAAAAAGATTCCATTGTCTTCTATATAGGGATCAAGCATATCGTGCCTGAACCTCAGGAAAGAGATCAAGTCGATTCAATCATACGCGAAGAAATGAAGCATATCGCATTTCTGACAGATTATCTCAAACGAATTAAATTATCTTAAATTCCGAAAGATTTATTCATTTTTTTTACTGTTCATCCTTTTTTTTCGACTAATTGAAAAAGAAAAGGATGCAGGCATTTGAATTTTGGGAAGGCGACATTTTTTAACTCGCGGCGGCGGCTTTTTCTTTTCCTTGACTATTTACATCTCATTCCTTAGTTTCCGCCGTTATGGAAAATCAGGATAATCGATAGATTAAAAGATAAGGAGGAAACCTTGAGCGATCAGAAATTCAGACCTTATGTTCCGGCAGAGTCGAACATGAGAGAATTCACATTACGCGCCTTATTGCTCGGCTTGGTCATGGCCGTTGTCCTCGGCGCGGCGAACGCATATCTCGGCTTGAAAGCGGGAATGACGATTGCGGCGACATATCCAGCCGCAGTAATCGGCATGGCGGTATTAAAATTGATGAAAGGTACGATTCTGGAGGAAAACTTCGCGCGAACCGTCGGTTCAATCGGCGAATCGGTAGCCGCCGGAGCGATCTTCACCATTCCGGCTTTTTTGATCGCCGGTGTTTGGACGGACTTTTTTACCTTTAAAAACTATTTAATTGCGACGGCAATCATGTTTGTCGGCGGCATTATCGGCATTTTGTTCGTCTCAATTCTTCGTCGCGTAATGGTCGAAGACAAAGATTTACCTTTCCCTGAATCTGTTGCGGCGGCGGAAATCCACAAAGCCGGACGTTCCGGAAAAAGCGGCGCAAAATATCTCTTCTGGGCGATGGGACTCGGCGCGCTGATTCAGGTTTTAAAACAGGTACAATTTTTTGCAACGAGTTGGGAAAAGTTCATCCGCTTTTCGCTGGGAAAACTCGGCCTCGGCAAAGACATTGTTCAGACCGGCGGCGGCGCGGTGCTTAGCACACCGGGAGTCAGCCCGGCTTATATGGGCGTCGGTTATATCATCGGACCGAATCTTTCGGCGCTGAACTTTACCGGTGGTTTGCTGGCGTGGGGATTGTTCGTCCCGGCGTTGTTGTTCTTCCTCGCTCCGCAGATCAACGTTCAGGAGCGCGTTCATGAAAAATTCTTCAACGAGAATCTTTCGGCGAGCGTCGAACTTTCCATTCAAAGTCAAAATCCAGCTTTTACGCAATCTGAAATTGACAAGAAAACGAAGGAGAGCGTTTCGGTTCTGCTAACGAATCTCGACAAGAAACAGATGACGCCAGAACAGCAGGCGATTTATGATGAAGTCGTGACAAAGACAAGTGCGTTTATGGAAACTGCCAATGCTAAAACCGATCCAGCAATCGTCGCCGAATATGGCTCGCTCGAAGATGAGTCGTGGATCGACGCTGGAAACGATGTATGGAAAGGCATCGTCAGAAAAATAGCCATCGGCGGCATGTTGATGAGTGCGGCTTTCACGCTTTACAAGATGCGTAGTAACTTAAGCAAAGGTCTCGGCCGAGCGGTCAGCGATGTCCGAAAATCGACAAAAGGCTCGAAGATTCAGGAAGCGCGCACAGACAAGGATATGGACTTCAAGTGGGTATTTATCGGAATTCTTCTTGCTTCGATCGCGACTTTCGTTATTTACTATTATTTCTGCCATGATTTTATCGGCGCATTGGTTGCGACACTTGTGATGATCGTCGCCGGATTCTTCTTTTCAGCAGTTTCGGGAAATTTGGTCGGACTCATCGGTTCGAGCAATAACCCGATCAGCGGATTGACGATTTCGACGCTACTCATTGCGGCATTATTAATGGTGGCGCTTGGCGTCAAAGGCATGCCAGGCGTTGCGGCAGTTCTGGGCGTTGCGGCGGTCATTTGCGTTGCGGCGGCTGTCGCTGGCGAAATGTTACAAGACCTGAAAGTCGGACACATACTCGGCGGTACGCCGTGGAAAATGCAGATTGGCGACATGTTTGGAATTTTGGTTTCTGCCGCCGTCATGTTTTTCCCGTTATTGATTCTCCATCAGGGTGACATCAACATGGGCGGAACCGGCCTGGGCGGGAAAGCCTATCCGGCGCCGCAAGCAAGTCTGATGGCAATTTTAGCCAAAGGCATCGTCGCAGGCGATATGGCCTGGCCGCTGATCATCGTCGGCATTATCATGGCAATCGGATTGATTTTAGTCAAAGTGAAAAGCCCGATGCTGGTTTGCGTGGGCATGTATCTTCCGCTCGAAACCTCTTTTGCGATCTTCATCGGCGGTTTGATCAAAGGAATCGTTGATAAATTCGCCGAGAAGCGGAAACTGAATGACGCGCAGAAAGCACGAACAGAAAACAATGGCGTCTTACTGGCCTCCGGACTCATCGCAGGTGAAGCGTTGATTGGATTGCTATTCGCCTTATTCGCAGTGCTTGAATGGAGAACGCCAGTGATATTCAAACATCCGTCGTTCTTAGTCAGCCTGCTTGTGTTTGTCGTCGTGGGTTGGGTGTTGGTAAAAATCCCGTTAAAAAATGCGGGCAAAGCCGACGAACCTGCGCCGCCGACGGCAGTCATGTAAAAGAAAGCGAATCGATATTTTAAAACAAAAGCAACAGGGCGAGGCAACGAAAATCAACCTTTACGATCTGATTCCTCGCCCTCTTGTCCAATCCGAAGATGGGAATGACGGAAAAGTCACACTCCTGCAACCGAAATTTCCCAGCCGATTCGGGCGAAAATTCCTCGCGCCGAGAATGAAAAATCCCTATTTCCATGTCAAACTCGATATATTGGGTTCTTCCGTTTGGAAAAAGATCGACGGCATCAAAAACGCCGGACAAATCGCCGACGAGATCGAATCGGAATTCGGCGATCAGTACCCGTCCTTAAACGAACGTATCAGCAAATTTTTCAATCTTCTAAAAAAAGCAAAATTCATAGAGATGTGAAACCATGAGCGAAAAAGTCAAAATTACCGAAGATTTTATCCGCGAACTGCCGAAGACAGAGTTACATTGTCATCTGGACGGTTCTTTGCGGTTGGACACGATTCTCGACCTTGCCGAAAAAGACAACGTCACATTGCCGACGCGCGACCGTGATATTTTACGAAAAATGGTAACGGTGACTGGTGAGAGCATAACGCTTCCGGAATATTTAAAAATGTTCGACATCACGCTGAGTGTTCTGCAAACACCGGAAGCCTTGACCCGCGCCGCTTACGAACTCGCCGAAGACGCCAGCCGCGAGAACACTCTTTACATCGAAGCGCGATACTCGCCGATTCTTCATAATGAACAGGGGATGACGACGATGGAATCCGTCGATGCCGTTCTCAAAGGTTTGAGAATGGCGGAAAGAGATTTCAAGATCAAGACCGGCGTCATCATCTGCGGGATTCGGAGCATCTCACCGGAAATTTCCTATCAACTTGCCGAACTGGCTGTCGCATTCAAGAATCGAGGCGTCGTCGGTTTCGATCTTGCCGGCGTCGAAGAAAACTTCCCCGCCAAAGACCATCGCGAGGCATTCAACCTGATCCTGAAAAACAACATCAACACGACGCTTCACGCGGGCGAAGATTACGGACCCGAATCGATTCATCAGGCAGTCCATTACTGCGGCGCGCATCGCATCGGGCACGGCGTTCGTCTCAAAGAAGACGGCGATCTTCTGAACTATATCAACGACCACCGCATCGCTCTGGAAATGTGTTTGACCAGTAATGTTCACACCGGGAGCGTAAAAAGTTACGCAACCCATCCGTTCAAATTTTACTTCGACTATGGCCTGCGCGTCACGTTAAATACCGACAATCGATTGATCTCCAACACAACGTTGACGAAAGAATACATGCTCGTGCACAAGTACTTCAATTTCAACATCCGCAATTATAAGGAAATCATCATCAGCGGATTCAAGAGCGCATTCCTTCCGCATCGCACACGGATCGAGATAATTCGCCAGATCGCCGACCAGCTGGATACTTTCATCTCAGTTTGAGAAGGTAATTTTAGCCGCGGATCAACGCAAATAAGAAGCCATTCCATAATAAATCAGCGTCCTTCTGCGACCGTTTCTCTACCTCTACCTCTACCTCTACCTTTACCTTTTCTTCGTGTCTTCGTAGTTAACCCCGGCATTCCTACTTCTCGCCGGAATAATTCGCTTTGTCTTCTGCGGCTATTGACGGAATCGCCGCTTCGCCGGAATTGTATATTCTGACCTTCTTTCTCACATCCAACCGAGACTTAACCGGATGTTCCGAATCCAATTTGAATGATTTTACAGAAATGATGTTCATATTCAACACCGTTTCAATCTTCGTTATCGTTTTAAGCGTCAGATTGACATTGCCCGCAAGGATCCGGCTGAGCATTGACTCTTTCATGCCAATCGCCTCGGCAAAAGCCTTGCGGGTTTTAAAGTTACTTTTCTCGATGGCACCGGCAATCGCCTCTGCAATGTCCATCTGTTTTTCAACTAATCGGGAAACATCTTCCGGGATTTTCGTCTCTATCTCATCAAAAAAGTCATCTACTTCTCTTGACATATTCTATCCTATAAAAGGTCTTCTATGGTTAATCCTGATTCTTCCAAATATCTTTTAAGCCGATGAAACACATCAGTCACTTTTCTTGCCTCAACCGACAATTCCAGACTCTCTTGCCAAAATCGAATATCATTGGGTTTGACTCCGCCACCGCCTAAAATCAAGAGGTTATCGTTCCACCGGATGCAAAATAATCGTAAGTATCCAACACCATAATCGATTCTACAAATTTCCGAATGAATGGACTTCTCATCTTCCGGACGAAAATATTGAGGTAACAATCCGCGCTTGTCATAAAGTTCTTTTATTTTCTTACGTAATGCTTCAAAATCGGGATGATCCCGGACTTCCGGATTGGTAACAAACTTGTGAAACTCGTGATTTTCTTCGCCATCGTACTTAATGGAATATATTTTTGCTTTTCTGCCAAACTTAATCCTAACTAATCGAAAACCTAACTTCACTTATAAGTTAATTCCCAGTTTCGGATTTTCAAGTGGTTTCTTTAATGCACACCCAAACCATTTGTCAATTCCCAAAAATTCTCCGGTTTCAACTTCTCGAAATCATTCCGGCTAACTTTCATGTAATTCCATTTTTAATGGTCAATTCCAGAGCGTAGAGACGAGATTGAAAAGTATCCCGCTCGCCTAGGAATAATCGTAAATTGTCTGCGCTATGATTTTAATATCGCTTCCTCTCTTAGTCATAATCTTGTACACTTCATCCATAACATTGTCAGAATCACAGATTACACTGATTAATGGATTTCACAGATTCCCTTTCCCAGTCTCATTTTCCATAATCTGCGTAATCAGCGTAATCTGCTCAATCAGTGATTCAGACTTTTCCTGTTCCATCAGCGATTCAGACATTTTTCCCCGAACTCACGAACCGTTTCCATTCCAGACTCTTTGCTCCAAAATTAATCAGCAAACCCACTTCAAACCGA
>PEYN01000030.1 GCA_002774355.1 Candidatus Marinimicrobia bacterium CG08_land_8_20_14_0_20_45_22
GACATTCCGATTTACGGCGTTCCGAGCTCAGTTCAGGTTGATTTCAAATCGGATGGATGGAAGCACAAACTTTATTTTCTCTTTTCGGATATTGACGGTGACTTATATCGGATCGGTATCATCGGTTATTTGCCTGATACAAACTTTACGACGCCAAGCGCTCCGTTTTCCAGTATGGTTCCGATAGCGAGCGGCACCTATTTCAATTATCCGGTTCGTCTGCGCGGTTTGCAGATTCAGCTGGGAAATTCTGCCGATATTGGACAGATTAACAGTGGGACGATTTATTTGGATAACCTGCGCATCGTCTATCCGGATATCGTCGCCGTTTATCCGGCGAATGAAGAACTCGTTCCAGACGGTTTTCGCCTGCAACAAAATTATCCGAATCCGTTTAATCCAACGACGCACATCCGATTCGATTTGCCGAAGGATGAGTTTGTATCAATGACCGTTTATGATGTTATGGGACGCGCCGTTAAAACGCTTCTCAACGAGCGTCTTCACGCCGGGCGATATGAAGTGACTTTGGACGGTCGGGAAATCCCAAGCGGTGTCTATTTTTGCCGGATTTCAGCCGGACAGTATTCGCAAACGATCAAAATGGTGCTGATGAAATGATCGAATCTGTGCTCAAACGTTTTCTCATCTACGGATTTCTGGTTTTTTTTGGAATTTCGTCTTTGAACGCCCAGAAAATCCTGATTCCAATGGATCAGTCGCAGGCCGATCACCTCAAAGCGTACGGCATCGCATATTGGGCGCTGAAACAACAAGTGATGGTTGAATGGTTGTTGAATTATCGCGGCGGTTCCTTTATGATGGATGCTTATCCGGGAATTGTCAAGGAGTTGCGCCTGCGCGGCGTCTCATTTGAAGAAATCAGCGGGGCGAAAGCATTGCAGATTTATTCGACGATCGATCAAAATAATATGGACATCGCAATTCTGGAAAAAGCCTCGAAGATCGCCGTCTATTCGCCTCCCGGAAAACAACCGTGGGATGATGCCGTTACGCTTGCATTGACCTACGCTGAAATCCCGTATGATATTATCTGGGATGAGGAAGTTCTGACTAACAAATTGCCGGATTACGATTGGCTTCATCTGCACCATGAAGATTTTACCGGTCAGTATGGTAAATTCTACGCGAGCTACCGGAATCAGGATTGGTATCGACAGGAGGAAGCCAACTCGCAATTGATGGCAACGAAATTGGGATTTACGAAGGTCAGTGAAGAAAAAAAAGCGGTTGCCCGTGCGATAAAAAAGTACGTCGGAAATGGCGGATTTCTATTTGCAATGTGTTCGGCGACCGATGCGCTTGACATTGCGCTGGCGGCGGAAAATGTCGATATAGTCGCTAGTGTTTATGACGGGGATCCGCCTGATCCAAATGCTAATCTCAAGTTAGATTTCAGTAAGACTTTTTGCTTTGAGAATTTCAAACTTTACACCGATCCGATGCTTTATGAATATTCCGACATTGACGTGCCTCCCAGTTTCCAACCGGTTTCACCTGGCGCGGAAGCCGACTATTTTACGCTCTTTGAGTTTTCGGCTAAGTACGATCCGGTTCCAACCATGTTGACACAGGATCATGTTGGAATGATTAAGGGATTTATGGGACAAACCACAGGCTTTCGGCGCGACCTGATCAAGAAATCTGTCGTGATTCTGGGAGAGGTCGAAAACAGGGAACAGGTGAAATATGTTCACGGAAATTTTGGTGATGGAACATTTACATTTCTCGGCGGTCATGATCCGGAAGATTATCAGCACTTTGTCGGAGACCCGCCGACACGCCTGGAACTGCATAAAAATTCGCCGGGATACCGATTGATTTTGAATAATGTTTTGTTTCCTTCTGCAAAAAAGAAAGAGCGGAAAACGTGAGTGAGGAATATCAAATTGAAAATTTTAGATTGAAAATTGCAAATTTATAAGAGGAAAATGATGAACGAGTTACCAATCAAAACACACGCCCGGACTGAAATGATTGACATAACCATTTCTATTGAGGATATCGTTAAGTCCATCGACGCTCAATCAGGCGTTTGTACGATTTATTGTCCTCACACGACCGCGGGAGTCATGATCAATGAATGCGCCGATCCGGACGTTGCTAACGATATTCTGGCCAAATTGAACCGTCTCGTTCCTCCGGATGAAGGATATTTACATATTGAGGGAAATTCGGATGCTCATATCAAGACAGCGCTGGTCGGCAACAGCATTCAGGTTATTGTCGAAAACGGGCATCTGTGCATGGGAACGTGGCAGGGAATATTTTTCTGTGAATTTGACGGGCCTCGGAATCGAAGGGTGTGGATAGCGATTTCCTGACGTAAAAAAAAGAATCCCGACTTTCATCAGGATTCTTTGAATTCATGAAATATTCCGTGAATGTTCCGGATTATTTCTCTCCATCCTTCAGAAGACCCAAGGCAATTGCGAGCAAAATCAGTGTCTGAGCGAAACAGTTCCACGCATTTGCAGTAATGATGATTGCATGACCCACAAATTGAGTGATGATCCCCAGAATTAACGCTACTAAGCCCGCAACGATTGCCACTACCATCCAACTTTTCATAAAACCTCCTCTGTTAATAAACCTTAATTAATGATACGATAAATTCGTTAAATAGTCAACACAATTTTTATTATATCATTTCTCATCAAGATTCCCGGAAATATCTCTATGAATTATCAGACTATCCGGTCGAATTCTTTTCTATTGAATTTCTTCTAAAAAGAGATGATATTTAAATGGTTCCAGTCGAATGAAAAGAGAAGTGGATTGGAAGAAAAGATGAAAAAGCGAACATCAAAACTCAAATTTGCGCTGGTTTTCCTGATCGTGGTTCTTCTTTTTCTGGTTTATTTTAGAAAAAGATTTCGTGAACAAATCGAGATAACAGCGCCGCGTTCAACTCAGACCGAAACGGTGAAACCATGAACCGGTTAAATTCCAAACAGGCTGTATTAGTCGTTGTTGACATTCAGGCGAAACTCCTGCACGTTGTTTACGATTATCCGCTTGTTCTCGATAATCTCAGAAAAATTATCACAGGCGCGCAGGTTCTGGGTATTCCGATATTGTTGACCGAGCAATATCCAAAAGGACTCGGAGCAACCGTTGATGAGGTTCAGTCCATTTTAAACGAATACCGCCCGATCGTCAAACAGACGTTTTCCTGCTGGCGCGATCCGGTGTTCCAAGAAGAACTCAAGCGACAAAATAGAAAGCAGGTTTTAATCTGCGGTATCGAGTCGCATATCTGTGTTTATCAAACCAGTCTCGATCTGGTCGAAAATGGATTTGAAGTATTTTGCGTCACTGATGCCATTTCGAGCCGGACGGTTGAAAATCGAATGCTCGCATTAAGAAATCTTGAAAAAGCCGGAGTTCAGATGACGAGCGTCGAGATGGCGCTCTTTGAGATGCTGAAAAATTCAACTGATCCGGCGTTTAAACAAATTTCTCAAATTGTTAAATAGAAAGGTTATGCTATGGATTTAGAAAAAATTCAGAGTGAAATTTGCAAGCAGAAAATTGATGGATGGTTGTTTTACGATTTCCATAACCGCGATGCGATGGCGTATCGCATTCTCGGTTTGGAATTGAATAAACTTACGTCCCGGCGCTGGTACTATTTCATTCCTGCGGATGGACAGCCAGTGCGTTTGGTTTCGTCGGTAGAGGCGACGAAGTTGGACGCGCTTCCCGGTGAAAAAATGGTTTACCGGAGTTACGAACAACAACACGCCTTGATTCGGAAAATGCTGAGAAATTCGCGCCGAATCGCTATGCAATATTCGCCAACCAATAATATCCCTTATATATCCATGGTTGATGCGGGAACGATTGAACTGCTTCGTTCGTTCGGTGTGGAGATCGTCACTTCTGCAAATCTCGTTCAGACCTTTGAGGCGATCATCGATAAAGAAGGATATCGTCTGCATCGGCAAGCCGGAGAAAAAGTTCAGCGCATCAAAGACGAAGCATTTGCGTTGATCGACCGCACAATTCGTGCAAAGGAAAAAATCACAGAATATGAAGTTCAGCAGTTCATCGTCAAACGTTTTCAGGAAGAAGGATTGACCGATGACGGCGATCATCCTATCGTCGGCGTTAACGAACATCCCGCCGATCCGCATTTCGAGCCGAAAGAGTCAAATTCGTACACACTGAAGCAAGGCGATACGGTTCTAATCGATCTTTGGGCGCGCGAGAATTGCGATAAGGGAATTTACTACGATATCACCTGGTGTGGTTTTATCGGGAAGCAACCGCCGGCAAAATATATCGAAATATTTAATGTTGTTCGTGACGCTCGAAATGCGGCACGTGACTTCGTCCGGAATAAATTCGCGCGTGGTGAAAGATGCTTCGGATATGAGGTCGATGATGCCTGCCGGAATGTCGTTGCCAAAGACGGATATGGCGAATATTTCGTGCATCGTACCGGACATTCCATCGGCCATGAAGTTCACGGCAATGGTGTCAACATCGACAATCTCGAGACGAAGGACGAACGCGAGTTGGTGCCGGGTATCTGTTTTTCAATTGAGCCGGGAATTTATCTTGCGGGCGAGATGGCAGTTCGCTCCGAAATTGACGTTTTTATCACGCTGGATAAACAGGTTGTCGTCGCCGGTAAAGAGCAGGAAGATTTGATTTTAGTGGGATAGAAATTGCCGCTGTTAAGCAGGATCGGCACAGACAGATTCTTTCAGTTCCCGAATGATTTCTTGTGTTTCACTTAGGCTATGTGAGCGGACGAGTCGTTCCCGATAGGAAGAAGCGTTCCGGATGCCGCGGAAATACCAGCGATACCATTTTTTCATCATCGTCGTTGCATCCGCTTCGCCGCGATAGGTTACTTCAAGCGATAAATGATGCTGGCAGAGTTCAATCCGCCCGAGAATCGAACCTTGCGCTGAGCATTGACCTGTATGAAGAAGTTCGTTTGTCTTTTGAAAAATCCATGGATCGGCAAGAGCGCCCCGGCCGATCATCACGCCGTCACAGCCGGTTTCTCTAAACATCCGAACCGCATCGTTTTCCGAATTCACATCGCCGTTTCCGATGACCGGAATGGATAATTGGGATTTAACTTCGGCGATGATTTTCCAATCCGCCGGGAATTTAAAACCTTCGACGGCGGTTCGCGGATGAACTGTCAGCGCGCAAATGCCTTCGTTTTCGAGCATTTTAGCGGCGGCGACAGCAACGATGGATTGACGGCTCCAGCCTGCGCGAATCTTGGCGGTGACGGGAGTCCGAACTGCGTGCACGACAGCGCTGGCAATTTTTTGCATCAGCGGCAAATCTTTCAATAAAGCGGAACCGGCGTTTCTTTTCACGACTTTTTTGACAGAACAGCCGAAATTCAGGTCGATGATGTCGGGATGAAATTGCGCCTCTATCAATCGGGCGGATTCAGCCATCGCGTCCGGATCGTGACCGAAAATCTGCATTCCGATCGGTCGTTCGCGTTCAACGAAGACGAGATAATCATTCGTTTTTTCCGAGCCGCGCACGAGTCCTTCCGAACTGACGAACTCGGTATAAACCGCTCCGGCGCCTCTTTCACGGCAAATCATCCGGAACGGTATGTCGGTGTATCCCGCCATCGGCGCGAGCAAAACCGGGTTGTCGATGTTCAGTTTACCAATCAACACAGCGGAATTTAAGAAAAAACCGTTCGGCTTCCAACTTATGCAACGAACGGCGCCGTCGAAATGGCAAGGATATGGGCGAATTCATAAAAAGCAGACTGCCCCGTGATTTTATAATACATTCTATCTACAACTTATTAAAAAAGAAGGTTCCTTCTCGTTCAGAGTGGGTAATTATCATTTAAAAGTTACATAGGCTGGATTCAGTGAGACAAAGAAAATGGCGCTGATGAGGTAAATCTGGAAGATATTTTTAAAGGCTTGTTGACAATCTATCGATCTTGATATATATTGAATTAGTAGCAAAGGAGATGACTACCATGGAAAAAGGCTTAAAGAAGGAATATTTTTAACGAGCATACAAGTTCGCCAGAGGAAATATCTACGATGGATAAAGGTTTAAGAAGGCGGATGATGGTTTTTAGGGTTGGTCGGAAATTCAGACATGACTCGGATGCGGATTCAAAGCCATTTGAAATTAGTAAATGTATAAATACTGTCCTCAAAAAGTTAAGAATTCTGCTGATATTTATTATCGTTACCCAAATATTAAATGCTCAATGGTCGAATGATCCATCCGTCAATACAACGATTGTCAATACCTTCGGTGGCCAGGTCATGCCGATGGCAGTATCCGATGGCAAGGGTGGCGCTATCATTTTCTTTCACGAACGCGGTCAGGAACTCTACGCCCAACGCATCGGTTGGGATGGGTATTTACGCTGGGACTCGGCCGGTGTGCCAGTGTGTACCGCCCCCAATCCCCAATTTGCCGAGGCAGTTCTCAGTGATGGGAAAGGTGGTTCTTTCGTGGTCTGGATGGATTATCGCGAATATGCAGGTTCGGCGACCTTTAATCTCACTACCAATTCCCTTTATGTCCAGCGAATTGACAGTAACGGTATTTGCTTATGGCAGAATGATGGCGTCCTGGTGCGTTCTTTTCTTAACATGGAAGAAAAGCCCACCTATCAGGAAGCCCTGGCAGAAGATGGCCATGGCGGAGTATTTATAATTTGGGTTGATCGCCGTACCGCAGAGAGTGTGTATGACTTAGGTAAAATCTACTTACAACATATTGATTCCACCGGTGTAGTCTTATTTGAACCGGATGGTATGTTAATTGGCGATGGTGAAGACCCACGGATTCTTTCCGATGATTCGTCCGGAGTCTATGTATTACGTAAACTAAAATTAGCACAGCGATATTCATATGAAGGATTTCCTATGTGGAATCAGGAGGTATATACTGATTCCGCTGGATTCTCAAGTCAAATCGCTAAAGATGGACATGGGGGTTTTATCTATGCCGGACTTCGCTTCCCCAGTGGAAGGCCAAAATATATTGGCTTACAACGCGTGAATCGACGTGGAGATCGACTCTGGGACATTAATCGACTATATCTTGATCAAACACCTAGACTTAATCTACGTGCTATTTCTGATGGAGAATCGGGAATTATTTTTCAATGGCAAAAAGAAAATTATACCAACTGTATTCAGAAAGTTGATAGTTCAGGCGTTTTAAAATGGTCAGACCGATGGCTTGAAAAAGGCGGAGCTCCTCTTATTTCGGATATTTGTGGTGGTATTCTATTTCCTGATGTTCTTCACGACTCGTTGGAAAAGGGGTGTGTGCAGAGAATCGATGCCAACGGCAATTTCCCCTGGGGCAAGATCGGCGCGGTTCTGTTCCAAAGGGTCGATTTGATCTCCTCAGGTTGGGGTTACTGGCAATTCGTTTCAGATTTAAAAGGCGGCGGCATCCTGATATGGGATGAACTCAGTGAAGTAACCGGAAATATCGACATCTTTGCTCAACATGTCGATTCCGAAGGAAAATTAGGGCCTGTATTAGCGATAAAAAATACAAGTCCACCAGAACAAATTGCTGACCAATTCAGGATAGATTCGCTCTATCCTAATCCTTTCAACAGCACAGTAACAATTAAATACTCTGTTAATTTAAAAACAAACATCAATATTAAAGTCTATGACATCAAAGGAGAAGAAGTCACTAAACTATTTAACGGCGACCGTGCTCCCGGTGAATATCAAATCCAATGGAACGGGACCAATACATGCGGGTTGCTGGTCGGCAATGGTTTATATATTTTACGCATGTCATCACCATCTCAAACAATTTCAAAAAAGATAGTACTTATCAAGTAAGGAGGCTATTATGAAAAATGGTATTGCTCTGTCATTTTTGTTGTTATGCTGGTGCCAAATTATTCTTGCCCAGATTATTAATGAACCTGATTTTGAACCGCTATATCCCTGTGAAGGAGATTGTTTCCCCGGATTAAAAGCCGCGACAGCCGATAGTTATAAGGTGGGAATTATCTATATCCAATTCTCTGACTGGCAAACTAACCGGGCTGCCCAGGGTGGTATTAAGAAAATTGATGATGATGGCGATACTACATGGTATACATACAAAAATTACTGGCTAATGACCTTTTCCGATCATGAATATGTAACCGCAGATCCTTATAATATTAATAGTCAGCCAAGATCACCCGAAGATAGAGCCATATTCGGAAGTTATCGAGATTATTGGGACGAAGTATCCTATGGTAAGTTTAAATATTCAGCAGGTAGTAAGATCATCAACCACTATAAAATCTATGAAGCGGATACTTTAATGGATTGGATCACAGCACCATACAATAAAGACTATTATCGCGCACTAAGCAAGGGGAATGCACGGGGTCCCTTATATACATATGCAACTCAGGCTGCTATTACAAAAGAATGGCTATATTCTCTCTCAGAATATGAAAAATATATTATCGTATTTGCAGGAAATCGGGATAACGAAACCAACAGAAATGAAGGCCTTTGGCCGACCTCTACTTGTCCTGGAAATAACTGTTTAACAGATGAACGCGATGGCAGTTATGGAGATGATGGCCGAATTGCCGGAGTATATCATGGCTGTCACGAATCGGGTCATATGATGTTTGGTTTATATGATATGCGTACAGGAGCAGCTGACAGATTTGGAGATTTTTCTCTTATGGGTTTATTTATGAGCCATTGGACTGGAGGAAATTATGGCGCCTATGAAAGACCGCCTCATTTGTCTTGTTATGAAAAAATCAATTTAGGATGGATTTCTCCGACACCAATTACCGGAAACTTGGAAAATGTCTCTATCCCAAACATAGAGATGAATCCATTTGCACTAACGTACACTCATCCTTCCTCTACCCAGAATGTATATTATATTGAAAACCGACAACCTCTTAGTTTTGATTTTTCCTATCAGGATTTTAACACCAGAGAGGGAGGAGGATTATTAGTATATCAAAAGGGTAACTTCTATACCGGTGCTGTATGGCCAAATGGTCTAACTATTAAAATCCATGAAGCTGATGGTACTCATCATTTAGAAGTAAAAGGTGACTGGAATACTGGAGATGTCTATGATTTCTTTGGTGGACTTTCAAATATTCATGAGATATGTGATAACACATCACCTTCAAGTAACTTACCGTATAATATTCCTTCTCGCTTTGCTATCTTTAATATTAGTAACAGTGCCAGTACAATGACTGCCGATTTTTATACTAATGCCTGGGCAGGAACTATTTCGTCAAACACAACTTGGGATAAAGATGTCTATGTCTATGGCGATTTGACTGTCAATAGTGGTGTCATTTTGACGATAGATGCCAATGTTACTGTCAAAGAAAGTGTTGTTTTTACTGTTAATCCCGGCGCCCAATTGAAATTTGCCTCAGGTAAGAAAATTACCGTTAACGGCACATTAATAGCCCAGGGCACTTCGTCTAATCATATTACTTTTACCTCCAACGATGCAACGCCATCCGCCGGGGACTGGTACGGCATACGGTTTGAAGATACCAGCAATGACGCGAATTGTATTCTGAAATACTGCGATATCCAGTACGCTCAATATGGCGTCTATTGCAACCGCGCCAATCCGAAGATCGAGAATAATACACTGACGAACAACAATTACGGGATTTATACGTATTTCTCATCGCCGGATATCAAGACAAATTCCATCAATAATAATTCTACTGGAATTTATGGCACGAACTCCAGCCCGTATGTATATGATAATAAAATCAGCAATAACGGAACAAGCGGCGTAGAATTTTGGACGCTTTCCCAACCGGTGTTTTACAATAATAGTTTTAAGGATAACGGTCTGATAGGGACGGCTTTCAAATATTTTTGCTATCCCAAATTTGGGCCGACATCCGGTTCGGATAAGGGATTCAATGTCGTTGCCGATAACGATGTGTATGGAGTATATAACTACTACTACACAGATCCGTTTATGGGTAGTACTGATGCCTATAATGAGCGAATAGGTGGTTACAACAGCATTGCCAATAATTCCGGCTATAATCTTTATGCATATGATAATTGCGTCGCTTATGCCTACTGGAACTGGTGGGGCGCAGGCGTTCCTCCCGCGAATAAATTCTATAACTATCTATCTTGGATATATTACACACCTTATCTGACTACTGATCCGGGCGGCGGATCGACGCTTGGGAAAATAGTAACCGTGCAAAGTACTTTATCTGATAAGAACAGAGACTATGAAGCGGCTGGCTTTAATCCGAAGAAACCGAATCCCAATCGTCTATCCGATTTATGGCTCTGGGGACATGACTTGTTTATTAATAATAAACTGGCAGACGCGATCGATATTTACAAGATATTAGTCAAAAAGTTCTCCCAAACCAAGGAAGCCAAACACGCTCTGGTCAAGGTCTATCACCTTTATCATGAATTGGGCAAGCCGGGACTGGATGTTTATCTAAGCGAGATAATAAATAATTCTGAGATGAATGAAAATCTCAAGCCGATGGCATACGAACTGTTAGCCGGCGATTATCTTTACAACAAGGATTTAGTAAATGCCGGTAAGATATATGAAAAGATACGGCAGAAATACCCCGATTCAGAACATGAGAAACTGGCGTTATTTTGTCAGGCGTTGGCGACTCGAATTGATTTGAACGATGTGGAGAATGCCAAAGGCTATGTTGAAATAATGAAACAAAAATATCAAGATGATGAATTGACTTTTCGCGCAAGTGAAGAGATGGGAGAGAAAATGGATTGGAGCCTTGCGAAACGCACGCGTCAGCCGGAAGCGATCAAACAAATCTTACCGGAGAAATTTGCGCTGAGAAACAATTATCCCAATCCGTTCAATCCACAGACAACCATTGCCTTCGACCTGCCGGAAGAGTCTCACGTGACGCTGACGATCTACGACGTCATGGGTCGTGAAATCGTCAGGCTGTTAGATGAGAATCAACCAGCCGGATTTCGCCAAGTTATATGGGACGGCAAGGATAAATCCGGGCAGACAGTATCCAGCGGGATTTACCTCTATACTCTGAAGACCTCGGCGGGATTCAGCGAAACGAAGAAAATGGCGCTGATGAGGTGAATCTGAAAGATATTTTCAAAGGTCTATTGACAATTTATCACTCTTGATATATATTGAATTAGTAGCAAAGGAAATGACTACGATAAAAAAAGAATTGAAGAAGCGGAGTGTTTATTTTAGGAAAGGAACGCAGTCTCAAGAGAGTGAAAAGTGTTGTGCAAAGAGAAGCGATAAAGTCATTTTGAATATGACAAAGGAATCATCTTCAGAAGGATAAATCCGTGATGAATTAAAATGGAGATAGTGTTATGAAAGAGTTAATTAGAATATTTTTTATTTTTGTTCTTTTTTCCGAGATTGTCTTTACCCAGACAGAGAGAGATAGTGCGAAAGTCTATCGATCAATTCACGAAGTTCCCTGGGATCAGCGATGGCCTGGTATAGAAAATTATCCACGTGCCGTGAGGGAGTGGGATTCATTGAGAGTAGAAATTGTTAAATTCCGAAAAGAAGTCCATTCAAAAGGAGGCGATGTTCCGGCAAGAGAGGTAGATATTCCGATGGATATCCTTTTATCTTCGGCAAGAGCATACATAAGCGCTAAACTTTTCCATTGGACTCTAAAATGGGATGGTGCGTGTCAAAAATATTGGGACGGTCATGGGGGAGATGGTTTCTTAGTTATGCAAATAAAAAGACGAATGCCAGAACTATGGGGATTACTGGCAGAGATAAATGGTATCATTTTGGTTGAGGCGTTAAAGGATACCTCATTAAGTACAGCCTATCCTTTAACTGATGAAAAGTATCCTAGGGACCTTGTATTATATGGAAAAGTGATTGATGATATTTTAGGAACTATTGAAGAGGATACGATCATGACAAGACATTATACAGTATGGTTTAAAGACACATTTTCTCTTTCTGAAAAACCTAAATTACTTTTAATATTAAGATCAGGTACCAATGCTGTGATAAACAATGAAAGAGTACCTATATATTTTTGTGAATGGTACCCCTCATATAAGTATCCTGTAACTGGGCCAAAATTTATGTATGTTGAAGATGGTATTATCCATGACCCATTTTCAGTATTGAATATCGATGGGAAAAAGTATGAGGTCTTTAAAAACGAGATGAGGAATTTTTTAAAGGAACAGGGGATCAGACCATGAAAAGAGTTTTGATAGCAATTTCTATTTTCTTTTTCACATTAACCTTTTTTAAAACCATTTTTTGTCAAGAGCATAACCAGTTTTTTTGGATTAATAATCAGAATAATAATTTCGATTATTTCGAATGTCAAGGTTTGGAAAGTGACTGTATGTGGTTTTGTCTTCGCTGGACAAATTATTATGCAGACACTGAAAATAAAAAAATAAATGTCAATACAATTCCAGGAAACCAATATCCATGGAGATTAAGTTCTTTAGATGAAGAGGTGGGTGCCGCAAAAGCATCTTTAAATGCATGGAATAGTATAGTAAAGGATTCTAAAAAAACTCCATTTATTGATGATGAGTATAATAACGTTATGCCTTCAACCGCAGTTTGGATAGTGAATCTTGACAATAATTCTTATTTCTATGGCGGTTCTGCAATAACGTATCTTGCCATAAATGATGATTATGACACTGATCAGAACTACACGTTTGTTTACTACAATAGTATGTATCCTAAATTCCCGCCCTTAATGTAACGAGGCGG
>PEYN01000031.1 GCA_002774355.1 Candidatus Marinimicrobia bacterium CG08_land_8_20_14_0_20_45_22
GTAGAGTCCGTAATTCAGACGTGGATACATTGTAATGAATGTCGAGAACGAACCGTCATTGTTGACAACGGCGTCCCGATCTTTCAACGAGACAAAACCCGCGCCCAGCAAATTCTTCCACTCCATCTCGAGCGCGGCGCCGCGAAGTCCGTATTCCGTGGTTCGGGAAATGTCGCCGCTGATTCCGTTGACGCGTTTTCGGAAGCCGTAACCGGTTTTTCTCGGCATGAAAAAGTCCGTCGATTCCATCGTTAGACCTTGTCCGAAGGAAGCCGCATAATCGCCGACGATGATCTGATTCAGCCGAATGCCAAACAGGGATTTATTCCGAATTTCAAAGAAAGATTTGATCTCCGGAAGATCGGCTTTAGTCCAACTTTTCTCTATTGTCGGTTCGCCGAGATTCCGCATCGTCGAAATTTCAAACTTCAGGTCGTTTCCCCAGTGAAGCCGGAGTTTATGATAAGAATCCAGCGGAACGTTTCGGGATTTGAATTCGAGAAAAGAAGTCGCATCGTCGCTCGGCGTCTGGCTGAGAGTAATGTTCTTGATGACGGTCGTGTAACTTCCACCCAATCGTTCTTTTGTTGCGGGTTCGTCGTAACTGATGAAATCTTCCAAGCCCGAAAACCCGAAATAGGACAGATTGTCTGTGTTCCGAAGATCGTTACGATTCTTGATTCCACCCAGTTTTTGACGATTAATGACGGCGACGGCATCAACAGGCGAGACTCCGGAGAGATTCAGCAAATCAAACATCCCGATTACGTTTATGTTCACAGGATTTGACAGTCGGTCAATCCATTCGTCCACGTAACTTTCGCTCGCGCCTTCGTTGGAAATCCACCGCTCGACCTTGTAATAATTGTCTTCGATCCGTTTTCCGCTCTCTTCGAGAATCGTCGGTGAGATGCGCACAAGCGGTTTGATCTTGCTGAAAGTATCAAAGTCAATGCTTTCGATTTTCAGCAGATCGTACACACTTTGAAAATTGCCGACGTACAGGCGGTAATCGATCAAGTCATTGAGTTGCGTTGGCGTCATAGGCAATTGATTCAATTCCTGCTCGCTTGCGTTGTTTAAATCGATGAGCGCTATCGCCGAATCCTGCGCGCGGATATTTCCGGCGAATGACGCCAAAAACGTCAGGATTAACGAATATGAAAAAAGTCTATTTCTTGAAATCATAGCATAAACTGAATTGATGCGTTTCCGGTAAAATCGGATGACTTACAAAAGCGTAATCGACGCCGATCCCAAATTTCCGAATCCCAAAACCGAGAGCGATCCGGTTCGGCGCCGTATTCACGCCGGTTCGAAGGATCAGCCAATCTGCAATATGGTAATCGATCCCTCCGCGATATTGCGTCGGATGATTCCCGAAAGGTTGTTCGATGACAAAACCCGTGGTCATCCCTTCGTATGGTTCATATCCAAAACCGACTGAAATCGACCGCGGCAGATTTGACGACGAGAGCGAACTTCCCATTTCCGGGCTGTTGACATTTTTTGCCATCAGTGCGAGCCAAGTTCGTTCATGCAGACTCGCCTGAATGCCGACATCTACGCCGAATCCGACACCGGAACCGAGATTGACGCCGTCGCTTCCATCACCGGAACTGCCCGCTGATTTCCCGTAATCCAGATAATACAAATTCAACGAATAGCCGAATGCCAGTGATGAATTGATGTCTCGCTGAACGAAAAATGCATGTGATAACCGGAAGGCGTTTTCCGACGACAATTTTTCACCGGAATATTCCGTTGAAGTCCCACTGTAAGTCAGTGCGACCGTTCCGAATTTTCCCCCGAATGGAACTGCCAATCCGGCAGTTTGATTTGAGAAAAACGACATTCCGTACGGTCTGAAAAATGAAGTTACGACCTGAATCGACTCGACGCGGCTCAGCCCTGCCGGATTGATGAACGAGGCCCATACATCCTGAACGGTTGCGATGGAAGAGGCTCCCGAACCGCTGACCGGCGCAGAAACTTCGGGAAAATCGGTAAAAACCTGCGCATTCAACGTCGTCGCTAAAAGTAAAATAATGAGGCTATTGATCCGTTTCATTTGA
>PEYN01000032.1 GCA_002774355.1 Candidatus Marinimicrobia bacterium CG08_land_8_20_14_0_20_45_22
ACGCTTCAAATCGCTAAAAAATATTGTCGTCGGGCAGAGATCACTTTTTGGTCGAAAACCTCCGAATTCTTCTTTCTTGTCGGAGAATCACACCGATTCCCCACTTTTCTGGGGCAGACCGTTTCCTTGTTCGGCTGGCCTCGCGCGTTCGGCGTTTCGACCCGGGGCTTACAATTTCCTCTCGTCGCTGAAACATTGGGCGAAGGTTCGCGTGGCGCAAGCAATTCAGCCGTTCTTGACAATGTGATCATCGAGATAACGCATGGAACTTTATTGATCGTAAAAATTGGATGGGCGATTTGAACGCTTTTCATATCGGGACAGTCGATCAAATTCTCGTGATCGCTTATCTTTTTGGCGTTTTATTCGTCGGGCTTCGTTTTGCAAAAAGCTATCGGAACGACGTCGATGATTATTTATTGATGGGCAGAAAACTGTCGTTACCGGCTTTCGTTGCAACACTTGTTTCAACTTGGTACGGCGGAATTCTCGGAATTGGCGAATTTACACATCGATTCGGCATTCTCAGCTGGATCACGCAAGGACTTCCCTATTACGTTTGCGCGATCGCATTTGCCTTCTTTCTCGCACCCCGCATCCAAAAGAGCATGACTTACACGATTCCAGATTTGCTGACCAACCGATACGGACGACGCGCAGGTTTGGTCGGCAGTCTCTTCGTTTTTATTTTAGTTACACCCGCTTCACATTTTCTTATGACCGCTCTATTGTTTCGCTCCATTTTCGGAATTCCATTCTGGTGGGGATTCGCGGTTGCGGTACTTTTTTCGACTTTCTACGTTTTCTTCGGCGGTTTGCGCTCAGATGTCATGACCGATATTTTGCAGTTTATTCTCATGTTTGCCGGATTCGCTATTCTGGTCGTCGCTCTGTTCGCCAAATTTGGAGGCTGGTCATTCCTCAAAGCAAATTTACCGCCGTCGCATCTATCACCAACGGGTGGTCAAAGCATTCAGACGATCATCGTTTGGTTTTTTATCGCGTTGTGGACATTTGTTGATGCGGGATTTTACCAGCGCTGTTCAGCGGCAAAATCACCGCGAACCGCCAAATACGGCATTCTAATTTCTGTCGTGTTTTGGGCGATATTCGATTTTCTCACAACTTCTGCGGGATTATATGCCCGAGCGATATTTCCGGAAATCGAGCCGCTAATGGCTTTCCCAACGCTGGGTGGACAGATTTTACCGGTCGTTTTTCGGGGAATTTTCTTCATTGCCCTCTTGGCTACAATCATGTCCACTCTAGACTCCAACTCATTCATCGGAGCAATTACGTTTGGACGCGATTTCGTCTGGAGAATTCGCGGACGCGGCAACATCAATCACTATACGCAAATCGGGCTGGTTGTGACCGTCGCTTGTTCGGCCTTATTGGTATGGTTATTCCCATCCGTCGTTAAAATCTGGTATCTGATCGGTTCGCTTTGTGTGCCGGCACTGTTCATCCCGCTCATCGCGAATTTTGTTCCGAAGTTGCGACTGAGATCACAAGCGGCTTTCTTGAGCATGATCGTATCATTTTTGGGAACGCTTGGATGGTTGGCTATTGGAATCCAGCGCGGAACGATGACTGATCCGGTTTATTTAATGAACATTCAGCCATTTTTTGTCGGATTTTTCCTGTCACTTCTGATAACGGGAGTCGATTGGATCACGGCAAAATCAAAACACACTTCCTATTCCTGATAAATTCTTTTCTCCCAAACAAATCAGAATCATTGATGTTGATTTAGTCGTCGGATTATGATAAATTTCGACGCTATTTATGAATAGAGCTATTTTTACTAATGCTGGGCGATTAGCTCAGTTGGTCAGAGCATCCCGTTCACATCGGGAAGGCCATCCGTTCAAATCGGATATCGCCCACTTGGAAGGCAAGGTTTTGAGACAAGTAGCAGAAGATCAGACCCAAATAACACATAAAGATTGCACCGCCTTAGGTGCAATTTTCATTTTTACACAAGAGAATTGGAGGAAATATGTTAACTGAACTCAGCAGATTGGTTATACTTCAAAAAATTGACCTCAGATTGCTTGAGATAAAACAGAAAAAAGGCGATTTGCCGCAAGTCGTCGAGACGCTTCAACATGCTTTGCAGAAGCTGGACACAGAGCTGATCGCAGACACCAAACGTCAAAAAGAAATCACACTCGAAATGACCCGTCTTGATAGTCAGATAGCCGATGATAAACAACGTCTGACAAAATTTCAGGATCAACTCTATCTCGTCACATCCAACAAAGAATACGATGCTCTGACCTTTGAGATCGATCAAATAAAACAAAATATCGATAAATCAGAGTACACAATTTTGACACTCTCGGATGAAACGGACAAATTGAAGGAATCAATCAAATCCAAAACTCTCAGCCGCCAAGAAAAATCTAAGGAATTGGAAGTCCGAGCGGCAGAGTTGGAAAAAATGAACCAGTACACAAAAGAAGCCTATGAAAAAGCGATGGCAGAGCGGGAAAACATTCTGGAGATGATTCCGTTAAGATATATTCGTGAATACGATCGCATCGCCAATGCTAAAGAAGGCATCGCCGTTGTGTCCATTCACCAGATGTTTGAAGAAAAAGTAGATAAAAAGGGAAATGTTGAATATATTCCAGGGCAGGTTTTTTGCAGTGGTTGCCACAAGATAGTCCCACCTCAGAAAGCCGTTGAAATCAGATCTGGAAATCAAATCATCCGTTGCGAATTTTGCGGTCGAATGTTGTATCAGGACAAGTCCAGTGAAAATCGCACGTTAAACGAGGAGGAAATATTCTGAAGTTGGTCGGGCAGTCGCCCCGATCCGATCGGGGAGGAAAGTCCGAACTCCGCAGGGCAGGGTGTCCCGTAACACGGGATCGCGTGAGTGAAGGAAAGCGCCACAGAAACGATACCGTCCGCCTCTGGCGGACAAGGGTGAAATGGTGCGTCCTGCAATTAAGCGGGATCAAAGTAAGAGCGCACCGTCCCGATTGCGAAATCGGGAGCTGGGCAAACCCCACCCGGAGCAAGATCAAGCAGGGAAATGGAATAGCCCGTTCCTACAATTTCCCGGGTAGATCGCTTAACCTCAGCGGCAACGCTGAGCGTAGATAAATGACTGCCGCCCCGATTCATCGGGGCACAGAATTCGGCTTATAGACCAACTTCACTATTATTGTGATCATGAAGCAGAATTGGATTTTCGCACCTGCAAAGCCTCAAATAGTAAGGGAAATTTCCACCGCAAGGCATCTACCGCATGTCATCGCCGCCGTGCTGGCAAACCGAAATTTTTCCAACCCTGACGCGATCGACCGGTTCTTCAATCCAAGTCTCGATGATTTGCATGATCCATTTCTGATGACAGACATGAGAAAAGCCGTTACCCGACTCGAACAAGCGATGATGAATAAGGAAAGTGTCGTGATATGCGGCGATTACGATGTTGATGGGACGACAGCGACTTCGCTTCTTTTTCTCTCCTTGCGGGAAATCGGATTTAGAATTTCTTACTACATTCCTGATCGCGATAAAGAGGGTTACGGGCTGTCAAAACACGGAATTGATTATGCCATCCATGAAGGCGCTTCACTCATCATTACCTGCGATTGCGGCATCAATGCTAACAACGAAGTCGAATATGCCAATCAGAATCATGTCGATGTCATTGTTACCGACCATCACGAACCGAGCGAAACTTTGCCTCCGGCTACGGCTATTCTGGACCCCAAACGCGGAGATGACTCTTACCCATTCAAAGATTTGTGCGGCGCTGGTGTCGCGTTTAAACTCCTGCAAGGATTTCTCATTAACAACAATCTGCCTCTTGAGGATATTTATAGACATTTAGATCTTGTAGCAATTGGCACAGCCGCTGACATCGTTACTATTTTAGATGAAAATCGGACAATGGTTGCTAAAGGAATCGAAACTCTCAACGCGAGCCAGAAAATTGGCGTGCAAGCCCTTGTAAAAGTGTCGGGCTTTGAAAACAAGAAGATGAACGTCGTAAATATCGTCTTTGGTCTCGCGCCGCGAATCAATGCCGCTGGACGTTTGGGCGAAGCTACCCGCGCCGTCCGACTTCTGACCTCTTTCAATCAGGAAGAATCAAACGCTCTTTCCGCAGAACTCGAGCAGGAAAATAAAAACCGCCAGAGCATCGAACGCGAAACGATCAATAGCGCTATTCTTCAACTCAACGCAACGCACGATCTGGATAGCGATAAAATTTTAATCCTTTCCGATACGAATTGGCATCACGGCGTCATTGGAATCGTCGCCAGCAAATTCAAAGAAACTTACAATCGACCAGTCGTCATGATCGCCTTTCAAAACGGCATCGGTCGCGGTTCCGCACGTAGTATTCACGGATTCGACCTCTACGCCGCTTTTAGCCAATGTTCGGATTTGCTTGATAATTACGGCGGTCATAAAATGGCGGCGGGGCTAACAATTAGCGAAAAAAACCTACCAGCGTTCATTTCCCGTTTGAAAACTATTGCGGCAAAGTCGATAACTGACGAAATGCTTTTTCCGGGAATTTACATCGACACCGAAATCCAATTCAGCGAAATCAACCACGAAGTTCTGGATTATCTGAATAAAATGTCGCCGTACGGACCGGGAAATATGCGACCGGTATTCGTCGCAAGAAACCTTCAAATCCACGGCATGCCGCGGATCGTCGGCGAACAACACTTGAAATTTAAAGTCTCCAAAGATCGCACCGTATTCGGCGCCATCGGCTGGAAGATGGGCGAGTTTTACGAGATGTTAATCAGTAATCGACCTTTGGATATGGCTTTTGTAATTGAAGAAAACGAATGGAATGGAAATAAAGAAATCCAACTCAGTATCAAGGACATACGTTATTCTGAATCGACTCATTATTAATTGGAGGGCTTTGCTTCATGTTTAAAAGTAAAATTTCCGGCATTGGAAAGTATGTTCCGGAAAATGTAGTTACCAACTTCGATCTTGAAAAAATGATGGACACCAGCAACGAATGGATTGTCGAGCGCACCGGCATTCACGAACGCCGCTTTGTCACGCAACCAACCGGCGCGTCTGATTTAGCGCTTCCAGCGTCGCGTGAGGCGATTCAGAACGCCGGGCTTCAGAACTCCGACATCGATTTGATCATTGTCGCCACAACTACTCCCGAGCACTCATTTCCCGGAACAAGTAGTTTTCTACAGGCATTGCTCGAACTTCCGAATGTTCCGGCGCTTGATGTGAGAGTTCAGTGCTCCGGTTTTATCTATGGTCTTTCCATCGCCGACCAATTCATTAAAACCGGTCAATACCGCAACATTCTTCTCGTCGGCGTCGAAGTTCAATCAGTCGGGATGAACATGACGACGGAAGGACGCGACATTGCTGTCCTTTTCGGCGACGGCGCCGGTGCGATTATCATCAGTCGCTCGGAAGATGAAAGCGAAATTTTCTCCACGCATCTTTTCGGCGATGGCAGGTTTGCGAAAGAATTATGGGTTGACGCACCGATTTGCGACCGCTCACCACGCATTACGCCGGAAATGATTGCCGAGGGAAGAATTTATCCAAAAATGAACGGCAGACAGGTTTTCAAGCACGCTATCTCACGTTTCCCGGAAGTCATCAAAATTGCAATCAATGCGAATTCTTTGACGCTGGACGACATTACGTTGATCATCCCACATCAGGCAAATCAGCGTATTACCGAAGCCGTCGCCCAGCGACTCGAAATCCCACAGGAAAAAGTGTACAGTAACATCCACCGATACGGGAACACGACAGCCGCCTCCATTCCGCTCGCCATGTACGACGCATTGAACGAACAACGGTTTCGCAAAGGAGACCGAATTGTTCTCGCCGCCTTCGGGTCTGGATTCACATGGGCTTCCGCTTTGATCAAATGGTAGTCATTAACTAAATTTATATCGGCACCGATGATCCGAAACAACTTAATCCAAAACGAAAACTGACAAGCATGGCGACCGCCCACTTTCGCACATTGAAACAAATTCCCAAACGTCGCAAGGCTTGGATGCAAACCGGGACTGTTTTACTAATTATTTCGATCGTCATTGCGATGGCGCTCTGTTTCCCGCGAGCACACTACAGCACGCTGAATTATAAAGTCAACGACATCACGCGGATGCCAGTCATTGCGCCTTTCGATTTTCCCATTTTAAAAAGCGATAAAGAACTGTCTGATGATCGCAATGAGGCGTTAAAAAAAGTTCCGTTCGTTTTTATTCAAGACGAGAGCATTGATGAAGCTGAGATTCGGTATCTCAACCGGTTTTTAGAGGAAATCAACGCGCTTCAATCTGCTAAAAACAGATTGGAAGAATCCCGAAAATCCAACGAACCACATTCCCAATTCGAATCCGATTCCAGCGTTTACCGATCATTAATCGAACGCTTCAAAAATCAACATAAGATTGAACAAAATTCCCCATTTCAAAAAACCTTGACAGCGAACTCAAAATCTTTACTGACACCGGCTTTATCAAACCAAATTCGCCAAATTTTAATTGACCTATACAATCAACTCATTATTGACATTCCCAAGCAGGAAATCACTTCGGAGAAAATTTCCATTCAGCAAAAAGGCGAAGAGTTGCTCGAAGAAACATCGCACGTGCTATCTTTAGAAGAAACATGGACGAAAGCAAAGCGAATGCTTAATGCCCGCTATCCGGACGACGAGCAGATTGTCAATTTCAGCTACGAAATTATCATCCAGTTCATTAAACCCAACCTGATCTTTCAGCGCGAAATTACCGATGCACGTCAGAAAGAAATGCTAAGCAAAGTACCGATCAGCAAAGGCGTCGTCCTCGAGAACGAAAAAATCGTCGACGCCAACACGCGAGTAACACCCGACATTTTTCGGAAGTTTGACTCTCTGCTGAAAGAGCGCGCCAGACGCTCCAATATCCGCGGTGGTTTACGAAAAACCCTACCGATAGTTGGAGATCCCATTTTGTTTTTCGGACAGGCGGCAATGATCGGAATCATCTTTTCGTTTTTTCTGATTTATCTCTCCGCATATCAATCCTCCATCATTCATAGCGCGAAAATGATTACACTCATCGGAATCATCTTTCTCATTCAAACGTTTCTAACATCGATTTTCGTTGAGAAATTCGCCATTTCGGAATACATCGTTCCCATCACGTTCGCCGCCATTACATTAACGATTTTATTTGACAGCAAGATTGCGTTCGTCGGCATCTCGACATTGGCAGTAATCGTCGGCGCACAATTGGGCGGGAATATCAACTTCATCATCACCTCGATTTTTGCCAGTTCATTAGCGATCTATTCAGTGCGCAAACTGCGCCAGCGAAGCCAAATTTTCCGCGCCATCCTGATCATCGTCGCCGCCTATTTGGTAAGCATTTGCCTAACGGAAATGCTCCGGTTTTCTTCATCGAAAGAAATTCTTAACCATTTATTATACGCCGGAATCAATGGCGTCATTTCCCCCGTCCTGGCATACGGAACGATCGGCCTGTTTGAAAGCGCATTTGGAATAACGACCGACCTAACGTTGCTGGAATTGGCGGATTTTAATCACCCGGCGCTTAAACTGCTTTCCAAGGAAGCAACCGGCACATTCACCCATTGCGTCACCGTGGGAAATTTAGCCGAAGCCGCGGCGGATGCGATCGGGGCAAATGCGCTTCTCGCGCGGGTTGGCGCTTATTACCACGATATTGGAAAAGTAACCAAGCCGGAATATTTCATCGAAAACCAATCGTACGATCTAAATAAACACGACAGTCTGGCGCCGAATCTCAGCGCGCTCATCATCATCAATCACGTCAAGGAAGGCATACGCCTTGCCGCGGAATTTAAATTGCCTAAAATCGTCGCCGACTTCATTTCGACACATCACGGCACGACTCGCATCGAGTATTTTTATAACAAGGCATTAGAACAGGCAGAAAATCCCGCAGACGTTAATGATTCTGATTTTCGCTATCCTGGACCGAAACCGAATACAAAAGAGACCGGCATCGTCATGATCTGCGAAACGATCGAAGCCGCTTCACGCTCTTTGGATAAACCAACGATCGGAAGTATCGAAAAAGTTATCGACATGATCATCGAAAAACGTCTGAATGAAGGACAATTCGACGAATGCCCATTGACGCTCGCCGATCTCAAACGAATCAAGGGAGACATTAAAACCAACGTGGGAATTTTACCCATTCTCAAGGGAATTCATCATCTCCGGATCGAATATCCCGGTCAGGAAAACCAGATGAAAAACGAAAAAAACAGTTCATCTCCATCGCGGAAAACCTGATATATGCCAAGCATCAAGATCATCAACGAATTTCCACCTCTCTTTTTGTTGCAACCCGCGTTCGAACGCATGGCTTATCACATTGCCTGCAAAGAACAAATCGCCATTAAATGCGTCAGCGTCATCGTTACAGACGATGCCAAATTAAATGAATTGAAAAAGCAATATTTCGGCGAAGACCTAATCACCGATACAATCAGTTTTAACTATAACGAACCGGGCGAACCCATCGAGGGAGAAATTTATCTCAGCATCGATCGGATTCGGGAAAATGCCCAAAAGATCAAATGCGATTTTGAAAAAGAACTCGCTAATGTGTTCATTCATAGCCTGCTTCACCTTCTTGGCTATAATGATGACACGGTGCGAAACTCTAAACAGATGTTCGCTCTCCAGAACTTTTATCTTCACCAAATGAATACGACACGGCTTTACCGTAATCGTTCTAAACCCACTTCTAAAAATAATGACTGAAACCAGCAAAGAATTTGACAATCTGGTGCATATCGTTAAAACCCTTCGCGGCGATCATGGTTGCGAGTGGGATAAAGCCCAGACACATAAATCGCTAACGCCATATCTCCTCGAAGAAACTTACGAAGTTCTCGAAGCGATTCAGGATAATCAACCAGATAAACTGAAGGAAGAACTCGGCGATCTACTTCTCCACGTCGTTTTTCAGGCTGAGATCAGCGAAGAGGAACAGGCATTTAATCTGAACGATTCAATACGCTCAATCAACGAAAAATTAGTCCGCCGACACCCGCATATCTTCAGCAACGTCCAAGTAAATCTGAAAGAAATCAAACAAAATTGGGAACAGATCAAATTGAAGGAAGGCCGAAAATCTCTCATGGAAGGTCTTCCCAAAACAATTCCGGCTTTACTTCAGGCGCGACGCGCGCAAGAAAGAGCCGCACAAGTCGGTTTCGACTGGGATGACATTTCGGAAGTCTGGGCGAAAACAAAGGAAGAATTGCAGGAATTGGACGAAGCGGTTAAAAACGGAGATCACGAACATATCATCGAAGAATTTGGCGATACGCTTTTTGCTATCGTCAATCTCTCCCGCTTTCTCAACCTCGATCCCGAAGCGGCATTGCGAAAAAACGTGAAGAAATTCATCACCCGCTTTCAAAAGGTCGAAGAGGATTTCGCCTCGCGCGGCGTATCAATGAAAAACGCCACCCTAGCAGATATGGATCAGGTCTGGAATGACGTTAAGCAAAAGGAAAGTCAGTATCCGCCGGATTCCAACTCTCAGACAAAAACGGAATAAGCCTCTTTATTTACAATACTTACGAATCTACTCCAAACCACTTGATCATCATTTCATAAATACTACTTGACGGCTACCGTTTTTAAGTTTATATTCTTCTTAGGTATGAATAAAAAGTTATTTGAAATTCAATCCTGCAGTGGCATTGCGGATAAAATTATTGGAACCAACACCACTAATTTGGGAACTGTACTCCGAGTGAGTAAAGCATGCCTCCTTGTTGAGGAAACTTGATACACTTGGGAGGTGCCCACCGTTACGATGCGGTTCCCCTAATTCCGCTTTTGTTCATTGCAGGATGAATTTTATAGGAAATTCGTTTGATTCGTGATCCAAGACTTAAGTGAAATGAATCTCCGGAATGCTTCTCAAATCCGCTAATAAATCTTCACGCTTTCGCAAGGGAATCCGCACCGTAAAAGTAATCAATCGGTCATCAAATCCCTGCTGGAATTCCGCAGAATATTTCCGCAAAATTCGCATAACATCGGAGTATTTGTCCATTGGCGATCCAATAACTAGCGCCGTCATGATTTCATAACCCTCTGCTCCGGATTGATCCAGCGCTTTTCCCGCCGTGCTTCCATAAGCTCGAATCAATCCGCCGATTCCCAGTTTGTTACCACCGAAATAACGAACGACGATACAAACCACATCAACCAGTTCTCTTCCTTCAATAGCGGACAGAATGGGCGGACCCGCGGAACAATGCGGTTCTCCTGCATCCGAACTGTGCGCAACGACATCGTTATTCTGAAAAATGCGGTACGCCCAACAAATATGGTCGGCTTTTCGGTGTTCATCTTCGATTTCTGCAATGCGCTTCCGAACCGTCTCAGCAGAATTGACTTTCGTACAGTAAGCAATGAATTTGGAATTCTGGATTTTGGTCTGATAAGTGCAATTTTTAACGATTTGTTTCAACACGATAATCTCATTCAATAAATCCTATCGGTCATTTTAATATCATCAGTTTCTTCGTAATAGACTTCTGTCCGTACTGAATCATCAGAAAATGAATTCC
>PEYN01000033.1 GCA_002774355.1 Candidatus Marinimicrobia bacterium CG08_land_8_20_14_0_20_45_22
GGACGTGGGAAGCCGCAACACAGGTCAAGGACGGCTGGCAATTAGGACGCGACACCGGCGGAAAGTGGAACAGCGCGCTGATTTTCGATAAATATCCATGGCGGATTTCCGCGCCGATGTTCGGCAGAGGATTCGCCTCGCAGATCGAGTTTTAAGATGAAAGTCGTTTTGAAAGTGGTAAGCGTTACTTAGTCTTTCACCGATCTGTCCGTTAAATACAGAATATAAAAAGGGCGGGAAAAATCCCGCCCTTTTCACATACTATCAAAAACGGTTTATTTAACCATCGTCATCCGTTTGACTTTGGTAACATTGCCATTTTTCACGGCATACAAATAAACACCTGTTGACATCGGGGAACCATTCCGATCCAGACCGTTCCATGTAATCGTATAAGTTCCAACTGACAGTTTCCTATCAACCAGCGTGACGACTTCCTTACCGAGTAGATTGTAAATAGTCAGAGTCACAACCTTCTCACTAGGAACGTCGAAGACGATGTTCGTCGTGGCATTGAACGGATTCGGATAATTTTGCTGTAAGCGGAAGTTATCCAAATTGGTTATATGATTCGAACCGGGATCAATCACATTGATAGTGACCGTCGCATCCAGAACGATAATCGGTGCTGTTGCCGAAAACATTCCACCAACCGGAGTACTGGAAGTATACAGCACTTCCTTTTCAGGATCATCATCGATGTTGGCAATATTTAGTACCGACCAGATTCCATCGGCATCAGTGGCCGAGTAGAGTGAATCGATCATCAACAGTTCATAATTGGCCGGATCGGTAATGTCACCACCCGTATAAGAAACACAGGTAATCAAACCGTTGGGAGTTGAGGCGCGAGAACCGAAGATAAAATCCAAGTTACCATCATTATCGATGTCACCGGATGCGCCGCCCCAGGGACCGCGCGAACCACCAGGCCAATACGCCGCGAGATTGAAAATCTCAGTTGGTTTTAAAGTATCGGCGACTTCCTGTAGGAGATAGATACCTTTTTTAGTATCATCGCCCCAGTCGTATACGGCGCAGATGATTTCTTTTGTGCCGTCTTTATTGAGATCTACTGTCATCGCCGATTGAACCGGAGATCCGCCCGCCAATGGACTCAAAGCCTCGTAACTCCATCCAGTGCCACTGTTATATATATACTTCGAGATTTCTGTCTCAGAGAAGAAATAGGCGTTATTTCCAACGACAGCAACATCCCACTTATTCTCGGCGGCTGTCGTTATTCCCAGATCAATGCCAGTTACTTCCAAATCCCAGGTCTCAGATCCATCACCGTTATCCGGAATATTGCTGACCGAGCAAACCGCTCCATAATAACCACTGGTTTTTCCGGTTCGATCAGCAAAAATAATCTCGGTCGAGCCATCACCATCAACATCGACTGCCTCGGCATCGATCGGCCGGATGTTGATACTTTGTTCGGTGGTAATTGTCCATGTCGAGTTCGGTTTGTACCCACTGGCGCCATCATCGACGCCCAAGACATCGCCGGTTCCCTGTTCATAAACCGCGATCCGAACAGGATTGGTTGTATCCGAAAAAGAATTGACTGGCATCCAGGTTAATTCCTGTTTTGAATCACCATCCAGATCGGTCACTAAAAGCACCGGCCATGTGTTCTGATAAAAAGGATCCAGTTTGGACTGCCAGACAACGTCCCAGGCAGTGCCATTTTTTTCCAACTTATAGATTCGGGCGATTACTTCCGTGGCGCCGTCGTTCCAGTTATCATTTACCAGATAGATTTCGGTTTTGCCATCCGCGTCCAGATCGACGCCCGAAACCATGCTCCCGACCCCGCCGTTGTTTAGCGTGGCTTCGGGAACTGTAATTTCACCACTGCGGGTGAAACCGGTTATCCCGGCATAACTGAATGAAAACATCGCCAGGACTAACACACACCAAATCGTAACAACTTTCTTCATACAAACCTCCTTATTTTGTTATCTGTGATACTTACATTTTTATTCAAAAAGAAACTCCGAGAGATACTCGATGAGCGCCTTTTAATGCGCCCAGGTCGGAGTAAGCATAATCTGCGCTAATTCCTAAAGCATTTCCCAGCCCAAGCCGAACTCCGGCGCCAAATGTCAAACCGGCTTCATCCGTATTAATTTTATAACCGCCGCGCAAGCTGAACATCTTCAGAAATGAATATTCAAGACCAAGATTGTATTGCTCAAGATTATTGTTTGGGTGAATCATGTCCGCCGCGATCATGACTGTATGGTTAGTTTTTTTAAGCAGATTCATGCTGATTCCAAAACGGAAGTTTACCGGTAAGAAATAGGTTTCGTATTTTTTCTCTTTATCGGCATTCTCTGAATCGCTATAGTCCCAATAAGTTCCACTGAACCGGACTTCCGGAGCGAAGTGCAGGATTGACATGCCGAGTTTGAGGCCATGAAAATTGGTGCGGTAAATGGTACCTAAATCTATCGCCCATGTAGAATAACCATGGCCATAGTAATCTTCATGTACTAACTTCGTAGTCAAACCAACCGAAACGCGATCCGTCAGAAAACGGGCATAGGTCAAACCGATAGCATAATTGGTCAGGTTGAACATCTCACCATTGCCTTCCGGCATTTCGATTGTGGTAACCTCCATGTCATCCGCCATCAGAAAGACACCGCTGACGGCAAGGGTTCCAATCCGTCCAAGTTTCATCGAATATGCCATACCGGCGAATGTAATGTCGGCTGGCCATTTATTAATAGCACTGAACAGGTTGCGATCGCTGGCATCCACCAATCCGGCAGGATTCCAGAAGACGGCGCTGGCATCGTTCGCGACTACTGTAAAGGCTTCGCCCATGCCAGCCGACCGGGCGCCGACACCGATTTCCAGAAATTGGGCCACCACTGTGCCGACCGGAGCGAATTCTGCGGCAAAACTAACCGGTAAAATCAACAGGATGACTATCAGGAATGCAGGAAGTATATTTTTGCGCATTGTTCTATTTTCCTCTCTGATTAGCATGTTAACGAACGATCACAAATTTGCCGACTATCTCGCCTAAAGTCGGTGACTTGACCACATACATGTAAATCCCCGGCGCGGCTTCCTGATTATTGCGGGTCATCAGATCCCACTCCGCCACACTGGCCGAATTCGGGCTAACTTCCTCGCCGACAACTACGGTCTTGTTGGCTTTCGTTTCTGCCACATAATCTCCGTCGAGTGTAAAAATTTGAATCGTTGCGTCGGCGGGCAGATTTGTAAATTGTAGCCGATGTTCCCATGCGAATGAATCGCTAGGCGTGCGGTTATTCCAGTTGGCACTTCCTAAATATGGATTGGGTACAACTTTTACGTTTTTTAGCGTTTGCGTCGATACCGGATTGGCCGGTGCGATAATCTTCATGCTTTTTGAATCGGTGATATTCGTGTTAATCACACCAAAGGGAATAGGTTCGGAAATATTTTTTGTAAAAGCTTGAACAGAATAATAATAGACCAAACCTTTGGTAATATCAGTATCAATGTACTGGAATTTTTCACCATCAGCACTGCGTGGCGGGGGCCAGGAAGTGGTTCCGATGGTGTCGGTATAACTCGCCAGAGTATTCCATTCTACCGAACCACTACTTGATTTTAGTCCTTTGGAAACCTTATATGTTTGGAAGTTGGAATGCTGTACTGCTGTCGTATCCCAGAGAATTTTAACGCCATTTGTCACGGGATAACCGGAACTTGAATTTTCATCAATACTTTGGACTAATTCCACGTTTGGAGCGGGTGGCGCGAGAACATTCGGATCCAGACTATAGTTATTATCAACGATAAATTGGGCAACATCCATGATCTTGACTAATTTCACCAGACTGTAGACGCCGCCGCTATCAAAATCGCAACCAATACCCAAAGCGGTCGTGACCACAACCGAATCACCGGGCGGTAATGAATCCAGCGGCCCGAATGTTAAAATACCACGAAAATCATAGGCATACGGTAGGCCGGTTGTAGGATTGGAGAAAATGTCTTCAAAAACTGGACTGCTAATCATGCGCAACCAAGTCAGGGCGTCCGATGTTGGATCGTTATAAATCTGGCAGACATGAAAGGAACTCGGCTTCAGCTCTGGCACGCTTTTCAATACTTTGATACCCATGAAGCCTGGAGTCTGAAGGACACTGTCAGCCCCGGGATTTCCAAAATCGTTTGCCGGACCGTTCTCGGCCGCATAACTTGGATTGTCGCCATCGAACATGATAATCATGTGGCTATCGGCATCGGCAGATGTCAGGCCATGATCGCGTCCCGCCATACAACTTTTATTATCATTCGGGTCAGTCGGATCGGCAAACTTCTCGACCCAGTTCCATTGACTGTTCGACATCGCGTGGTCGTCAATATTACAATATTTCGACTCAGCATCCCATTGCGGTAATTTGGATACATCACCGTCAAATCGGATAGTGAAGTAAAAATCCTTCAATCCGCGTGGCGTATCTGGCAACCCATCACCATCACTGTCAACACCAACATTCTTGATTGTATATTCATAGATAATGAAGTCCGCGGCGTAACTCGCAGACCAGGCATATGTACGCTCCTGAACCTCCAGCCCGAGCGGAAAATGGATTCCCGAAGCCAGGGGTGCCGAAACATCGTAATATTTGGTGTATGTATCTTCCTCCGAACGGGCAGTGGCGCTGGTATCGACATGCACCGAATCCAATGCGGAAAATTCGTGATCGTCGCCCTGCGTGGAGTGAAAAGTACCATCTACGAAAGCTGACAGCCAGAGCGTTCCGCGATATAGGTAAGAATTTCCAGAACCACCCGGATAATCACCAGAGGGGGTTCGGCCGGTATAGGAGTCGTCACCCATGTAACTATAATTGGAACAACGATTCCAAATGTTGCCGATCTTATGCCATTTGTAGTTGTCATTCACAATCGGGCTTTGTGGCGAAAGAGAAATTTTCGACAAGTTAACCGGTTTCTTGGCTTGATCGGCGGCTATCGCCAAGTTAAAAAGGAACAGAACAATCAATAAAATCTTGATAACGTTTCTCGTCTTTTTAGAATACTGATTCATTAAAAAAACCTCCATATTGCTAATGGGAGCATTAGAATTGCACTTCGATGCCAAAGCGGTATTGCCGCCGATCACTGTAAGCCTGTGGATTGTAAACCAAGCCACCGCCGACCAGTGTTTCATCAAGAACAATCGTAGGATCGTCGGTCTGGTCATAATACATGGAACTACCAATCCAATCCACATTCAAGCGGTTGAACAGATTAAACACATCCAGAAAAAAATTCATTTCGGCTCCCGCCACTGCAATTTGTTTACTCAACCTTAAATCGGTATTGAATGTTGCTGGCAGACGCTTGTCGTTAACCTTTCCGGTACCATACGATGAATAAGGCAAACCACTGCCATATTTAATTTGGAAATTGGCACGCAAGTTGGTGAAAGGCTTGTAACTACCAAAATGCAGGCCTAAAATCGGACTGCTTGGTGTACATAAAGTCAAATTGGTATTAACCGTATGGGTTTGATCGAAATTTAAATAATTAAGACGACGCTCAGAACTAAAAGCACCCGCTCCAGTACCTGAGGTTGAGCTGCGTCCCTTAGCCACAGAAAAAGTATAATCCAGCGAGCCGCCCCAGTATTTCCCGATTCTTTTCGTCAATGCAAATTCCAAACCTTTCATATTGCCGTAATCTGCATTGCCATAAACATTAATTTCAATCCCTTGAAGGTTTTCTCCGATATATTTATACCAGTTCATTAAGTTGGTCACATCTTTATAATAACCGGTAATTGATCCCTTAATGTTATCACTAAAAAGGTGTTCGACGCCTATTTCATAGGCTACTGTCTTTTCGGGATCAATGTTGGGATTGCCCACATAATTACCAACTTTGGTCAACGCCTGGAAGTACATGTTGCGATAGAGATAATAGGCGTCCGGGCGCTGAAAATAATGGCCATAGGAAAAATGGATAACATCGCGGTCGGTAATCGGATGTGAGATCGCTATGCGTGGACTGAACTGCGATTTGGGGCTTGGCTTTTTCGGATTGATTAATTTTGGCAATCCGCTGCTGGTATCCAGTTCGGAATAAGGATTGTTATAATCAGCCGGATAATTCACACCTTTGCCACCGCCGTTCGGATCGAAATAATCGAAACGCAAGCCAATGAGCGCGATAATTCCCTGAAACTCTATTTTATCCTGAGCGTAAAGCCCGAAGTCAATCGTTTTTTTATTCCAGATGTCTTCCCGGAAGGTGCCGTAGCCTAGTGTCCAGCTGATATTTTCAACTGACATCCGACTATAATCAAATTCGAATCCAGCCTTGATTAAATGATTGTAGGTAGCCTGACTGACGAAGTCGCCTTTAATCGTATTCGTCCACGATTTCTGATCGCGGTAGCCCGGATCATCGCCGACTGTCCACCAGTAATTATTCTCCTGATCGCGATAAATCGGATGCGGGCCGTCTTTTGTGTTATCCCAAATCAAATCCTCCTCGGTATCACCGTCGCTGTCACGGTCATCTACATCCTGTGTGGCATAATGATAATTAGAATAGTAGGATTGCCAGCGTAATTCATAGTAAGTGTTAGAGCTGAGCGACTGTGTCCAGACTAAATAAAGGTTGCGACTCTGCTGATGATAATTCCAGAGGTAGTCCTGCATCGGTCCGACATAGTACGTTTTAGTAAAATGAGTCGTATCGCCTTCCTGCAATACCAGAGTATCATTTGTTGATTGTCCATTCTGCGACCAATACTTCTGCGGATCATTGACATAAATGTAGTGCAAGGCTGTGTCACTACCGGTACTTTGGGCACAGTAGTATTCGTTCTTATGATATTCGTCGCCCGGACCGTACATAGATGCCGGTAAATAAAACTCATCCCAGTCCTTCTTTGAATACAATCCCCCAACAGCCAATTTGGTTTTTGTGGTCGGTTTATAAGTCATTTTACCCTGATAAGACTGGTTGAAATATTTTTCGTTGATGAAATTGCCCTCTTTTCGATCGGTAATTTCAGCCGAAGCCGAAAAATTGGCTTTATTCGTAAAGAGGGGCCCATTTAAACTGAGCTGATAAGCATTTTCCAGTTTGTGCAGATATTTGACACCTAACCACTCGTCGCGATTTTCCATCAATAGGTCATTCAGCCCAGATCCGAAATTTGTTGACATATAGCGCGCTTTTCCGGATAATTTCTGGCTACCTTCCTTCAAAGCTAGATTCAATACACCTGATTGAACATTGCCATACTCGGCGCTAAATCCACCCAATGTGACTTCCATTTCCTGAATAGCGGCTTCGGGAACGTCTGCTGTGAATCCGCCCATATTGCCGGAATATTCTCCCGCGGGATCCTTGACCGGCAACCCGTCAATCACAACCAATACTTCGCCAACACGTCCGCCACGAAAATGGCTTCCGACCGTACCAGCCTGATTTCTTGCAATCTGCTGAAAATTATCGACTGGTTGTTCGGTCATTTCATCCGCGGTTACCGTATGCCGGGAAGTAAACTCATCTTTTCGCATCAATGGTCGTTCTGCAGTAACGATCACACTTTCTCCAGCTTCTAAAACAGTAGATTGCATGGAAAAATCTTGTTTTGTTGTCAGATCAATTGATACTGCGACATTCTTGGCTATGACGGGAGTATAGCCGATCATCATGGCCTTCAAATCATACGTGCCCACCGGAACATTCAATATCGTATAAAAGCCGTCATTGTCGCTGGCGACACCTATCGTCGTACCTTCAATAATGATATTAACACCGGGCAGTGGTTTCTCCGTTGTGGCATCTTTAACTATACCAGTGATTTTTCCACTTGTACCAGCTAAAACACCTATTGCCATGGTCAAGATTAGGCCGACAAGTAACAGATATTTTTGCATTTAGTTCCTCCTAAGCAATATCAATTTGACCTTTGAGCGTGTAAAATAACCACAAAATTTCAATGTTCATTGAAAATAATTTTGAATGAGCAAAATAGTATATTATCGAAAAGATACAATTCCCTAAAAACAAATATTCTGAGAACTTCTTTAAGTACTTACTGGGTTTTTTCCCAAACCATTTCCTCCCTTGTCAATAAAACTTGTCTGCTTAGAATAAAAAATATCCTCGTAAAAGTCAAGGTTTTTTTCAGTAAATAATATCCATTTCAGATTTTATTTTTACTGATCGGCACCATCTTCAACCGAAAACTCCATTTTCGTGGAAGCAGAGACCTTTTAATAACCGTAATCAACGATCCAAATTTCTTTAATCTATGCACTTTTCTATCAGAATTTGGCTATATTTTGTTTATGAAAATTCATTAAAATCGAGGAAATAAAAACCATATGAAACAATCCTTTTGGGTAATTTGTCTTGTCATTTCCACATTTGCCGTTGCGCAAGAAATTAATCCCCCAAAAGTTCTGTCAACACAATTTTATGGCAAGGATTTTTACCGGATCGAGGGAACGACAATTGCCGATTCTCTCAAAGAAAATAATTTCGACCGTTTGCCCTTGAGTTATCAGAACAAGGTCCGAAAACCCGGCTAGGACCTGTCAAAAAATTCTGCCGGACTCTCTATTCGATTTATGTCCAATTCGACATCGATAAAAGTCAGATGGGAATTGCTGAACGATAGGAAAATGAACCACATGGCGGAAACAGGAATCAAAGGCGTCGATCTGTATGCAAGAGTCGGAAATTACTGGCAATTTGTAAATACCGGAAGACCGACCGTGGTGAAAAACGAGGCATTGATCATTGAAAATATGACACCGGTTATGAGAGAATACCGCCTGTTTTTGCCTTTATACGACGGCGTTTCGGCGTTGGAAATCGGAATCGACTCGCTCAGCAAAATCATCCAGCCACGTAAGCATAAAACGAAGCCGATAGTTTTCTATGGCACCAGCATCACACAGGGCGGATGCGCCTCGCGTCCCGGAATGGCCTATACAAATATCATTTCGCGAAAGCTCGATACTGACTGTATCAACTTTGGTTTTAGCGGCAACGGTAGAATGGAAATGCCGCTCGTTGAACTGATCTCGGAAATCGATGCCGCTTTTTATGTGATCGATTGCATTCCTAATATGACAGCGGATCAAATTCATGAAAATACCAAACCGCTTATTGAGACAATCCGTAAAAAGCGTCCAAACACTCCAATCGTTTTCATCGAACAAATGATTTATGAAAAAGCGTTTTTCGATTCAACCGTCTTTCAGTTGATTACTCAAAAGAATTCCGCGTTGAAATCTGAAGTAACAATATCCATCGAATCGGGACTTACCAATATCTTTTACATTGATAACCAATCTCCTTTGGGAGGCGACCATGAAGCAACCGTCGATGGAATACATTTTACGGATTTGGGATTTATGCGATTTGCCGATTTTCTGATAGAAAAGTTTAAACAGTTCAGGATCATCACTACATAAACGTTTTATATCCAGTGTATATTGTTCGATTAACGGTTTATAAAAAATATTTCCTTAAATAAAAAAATCTTGACAAATCGGCGCTCGCTGATTAGATTCTTAGTGTGTTAGTTGTTTAATACACTATTGGAGGTCAACATGATAGAAATCAAGAATCTGAACTTCGCTTACCGGAAAAAGAGCCACCTGTTCGACGATCTGAATCTGAGCGTCGCGCCGGGAAGTATCTGCGGATTGTTGGGAAAGAACGGCGCGGGAAAAACCACGCTGTTAAAAATTCTCACCGGCTTGCTGTTTCCCAAAAGTGGCTCCGTTTCGATCTCTGGTCAAAATCCATCTGATCGACTTCCAGAGACTTTAAAGGAAATTTACATGGTTCCGGAGGAATTTTTTCTACCAACACTGACCGTTCGGGAATATGCGCGGCTCTACGCACCATTCTACCCGCGCTTCAACAACGATCGGCTCATGGCACATTTACCCAACTTTGAGTTGCCAGAGAACGACAAACTTTCGTCATTATCTTACGGTCAGAAGAAAAAATTTCTGATCGCTTTCGGATTGGCAACGGATAGTCATTTGCTCTTGCTGGATGAACCGACAAACGGTCTGGATATTCCGTCGAAAAGTCAATTCCGAAAAATCCTCGCCTCTTCACTGACGGACGATCGTACGTTTATCATCTCCACGCATCAGGTTCGAGATATGGGAAATCTCATCGACCCAATCATCATCCTCGACAATGGAAAAATCATTTTCCACGAATCCGTCGAATCCGTCAACCGAAAACTTTCCGTGCGCATTCTACCGGAAATTCCCGAAAACGAAACGGTGCTTTATTCGGAAAAAATGCTCGACAGATTCGTTATCGTTTCGCCGAATTCCGACGGCGAAGAGACCAAGATGGATATCGAACTGTTATTCAACACCGTCATCCTGAACCGAGAAAAAATAGAATCGCTTTTTACGAAGGAGTCTAACCATGAAGCCTAACAACACTTTTGACCGAAACCGGTTCTTCATTCTTGTTCGAAACGATCTGTCCACAGGCTATCGTAATTTACTGATTGCCGGCGGAGCCGTCGCGGGCGCTTTACTCGTGATTTATTTACTCTCCGCATGGGACAACGCCAATCCTGATTTTCACCGGACGTTTTTCCCAATGGTCATATTCTTCGGCGGTTATCTGACGACCAGCATGATTTTCAAAGACATTCACGAAAAACAGCGAAACTACATTTATCTGACATTGCCAGCGTCAACGCTCGAGAAATTCCTGAGCCGGTTACTATTGACTTCGGTGGGCTTTGTGGCGATCGTTCTGGTACTTTATTCTCTGTTTTCTTGGATTGCCGCCGGACTCAGCCAATTGCTCTTTGATCAATCACTCCCGGCGTTCCAGCCATTCACGCACGAAACGCTGATTTCGATTGGCGTATATTTAGTGACACAATCGGCATTTCTGTTCGCCGCTGTTTATTTCCAAAGCCACGCTTTTTTCAAGACGATACTGTCTATCTTTTCACTTACGATTGCGTTTAGCATTTTTACGATGCTTATTGTTCGACTCGTTTTCTGGGAATACTTTAATGGGTTGTTCATGCAGGATTTTAACATCGATCTCCAGTACATGTTCGGCGACGGCGAGCCGTTTGTCCAAATTATTTCGACCGCGTTAAAAATTCTCTTCTGGTTTGTGATGGCGCCCTTCTTCTGGATTCTTACTTATTTTCGGTTGAAAGAAGCGGAGGCTTAAAATGGAATTCCAAAAAGACAAGGCGATTTATCTTCAGATCGCGGACTACATTTGCGAGAATATTCTCTCAAAAAAATGGGTGGAAAACGACAGAATTCCATCTGTGCGTGAACTTGCGATCGAATTGGAAGTTAATCCCAATACCGTCATGCGAACCGTGACTTTTCTTCAGGAAAAAGGCATCATTTTCAATCAGCGCGGCATCGGCTATTTTGTCGCCGCCAACAGTTACGAAAATACTCTCAACCTGAAAAAATCGGATTTCATCCAATCCGACCTGCCGAGAATCTTCAAAACGATGCGTTTGTTGGGACTCAGTTTAGACGACATCAAACCATACGCAGTTCAACTTGAAAATAAATTAGAGAGGACGTCATGAAAACAAGCAGTAAAATTTTAGTAATCACTTTTTCCCTGATTCTCTTGTTTATCGCTGGCATGATAATCGTTAGCCGTTTCGCTATGGAGCGCGATTATTCCGAGACGAGAGACGAGTTTCGATCGGCGGACACAGAATTAATCAAGCACGATCTGAAAGATTTCACCGAAGTCAGCGTTTCCGGTAACTGGGATGTAACTATTACTCGCGAGGACACGTTCGAGGTGCGGGTTTTTTATCCAAAAGAAACGAAGAACAAGTTAAATGTTAGCAAACACGGCTCAAAACTCGAACTAATTTCTATTGGGAACATGCGCAACCATCACGACCCATTCAAAGCTGAGATTCACATGCCGAAATTGGCGAAAATTCGATCCGAATTGGCGTCAATAGTTCGGTTTGATGGATTCAAATCCCCGAATCTCGACCTGCAGATTGAAGGCGTCGGATTGATTACCGGCGGCGATAACGTCATCGAAAATCTCGAACTGTCCACAGACGGCGCTTCTCAAATTGACCTCAAATTCAGTGCAGTCACCAACGCCAATTTGGATATTAACGGAGCGGGAAAAGTGCGGCTCAATATGGCCGGCGGAAAATTGACCGGTTCGGCAAACGGCGCCGGTTCGATAACTTATTCTGGAAGCGTTTCTGAACAGGATGTTCAAACAAATGGAGCCGTTGCAATTCATAAACGTTAAAAAACCGTACCGGACTTCTTGCCGAGAGCCGTGGCAAATTCGCCGCGGCTCTTTTGGTTTTAACAGAAAATTTCAATAATAATTCATCCATTTCAGCTGTCGTCTCGTGTCAATTCGCTTGACATTTATGCAAATATTCTCTAACATTTTTAGCATTTTTAAATGATAAGGAATGAAGTAGTTTGAATATATTAATTGCATCAAATAATCAGCACAAGATAAAGGAGATTCGGCAGATATTTACACTACCAAATGTGGTGTTGCTGACTTTAGATGAGTTTCCGAACACCCCAATCCCCGTAGAAAACGGGAACACCCTTTATGAAAACGCATTTAAAAAAGCGTCTATGTTATCAAAATTTACAGGGTTGCCAACGCTTGCGGACGATACGGGACTTGAAGTCAATGCGTTAGGCGGTCAGCCGGGTGTTCGTTCTGCTCGATATGCCGGCGAAAACGCGACTTATGACGAGAACATCGACAGATTGCTAGCCGAAATCGACAAAATTGAGAGTCCTGACCGAAGGGCGCGATTTCGGTGCATCGCGCTGTTCTATCATCCGGATATGACGCTTTCTGAAGAAGGGTACATTGATGGTATGATTTTATCGCGTCGTCACGGGATTGGCGGATTTGGCTATGATCCAGTTTTTTACGCTCCATCGACCGGGAAGACTTTCGCGGAGATGACTGAGGAAGAGAAAAACAATCTGAGTCATCGTGGGATGGCATTTCGGAATCTCCACAATTCTCTCAAGGATAAAATTCATCAATTAACCCAAAAATATTGAGGTGCCGCCTAAGCGTTTTTTGTTACTGTTTTCTTTTTGTAGTTCATATTAACTTTTTTAAGGTGGCATCATAGTTTTTTACCGTCGCGCGACATTGTGTTTTCTTTTGTTGGCAGGATTGACTCGGATAGACGCTCAAACCGCGTCCGAAGATTCGGCTCCGGGTACTTTTTCTATCAAAGTCGATTGGCTGGCGAAACGTTTTGCCGATATGCGGATGGAAGGAAATCGCGGTCTGTCGCTTATTTCACCGAATTACATTACACTCAACGCCAATATCCTGCAAATCAAATTTCCATCGGCAAAAATGGAACAGAAACCTGACCTGTCCGGGACAAATCTCTTGTTCACTAATCAGATAACCGGTACGGACATTTTTCTTCCACGCGGCATTTCATTCGACAATTATTACCGATTGAAAACCAATTCTGCTCTACACAAACAATTGAACGAACTAATTACCAAAAGCGCCGAAGATTCTAAAAAGGCGCCTGAAACCGAGAAGATAGAATTGATCGGCGCCGACATTGCCGGACAGCGCGTCTCACTTCAGGTTTCCGGAAACGTCAACATTAACGGTAAATTGCAAAACCAAAAACAATCTCAGGTTCGCTCCGGTTATATGGAAGGACAGTCCACGACATTTGTCATCGATCAAAAGCAACAATTGAGTATCGAAGGTAAAATCGGCGACCGAATCAGTATTCTTGTCGATCAGGACAGCGAGCGCGACTTCGACTTTGAAAACGCGCTGAAAATTGTCTATACCGGACACGAAGACGACATTGTTCAGAAGGTCGAAGCCGGAAACGTCGCGCTGTCTTTACCGGGAACACAGTTTGTTACCTTTTCCGGCAAGAATAATGGTTTGTTCGGTCTCAAAGCGCTAATGAAACTTGGCCCGATCGACCTGACAACTATCGCTTCCGTCGAAAAGGGCAAAAAGGAAAAACTCAGCGTGGACGGCGGCGCGCAAACATCAACCGGATACATCAAAGACTACGAATATCGCCGTAACCAGTACTTTTTCCTCGACTTGACTTACCGTGGATCTTTATACAATAGTTTCCAATCAACCGGAATTTTTAGTTTCAATCCCAATCGCGTCGTCTCCGATCTGGAAGTTTACAAGTCCGTCACCATGGAAACCGCCGGATGTGTCTATGGCGCAGCCTGGGTGAATCCCAACGATACATTGCAGGATGTGGGTTTAAAAGTAGAGCGCCTGTTTAAACGCCTTGATCTGGGTAAAGATTATTTGGTTGATCTGAATACTGGATTCATTCGACTGGCAACGCAACTTCAGGAGTCGGAAATCCTTGCTGTTGCTTACCGGGTAATAGATGCAACCAAAACGACTGTTGAATCTTACGGGCAATGGGATCGCGCAATCGCCGACACGAACGACATTAAATTGAAGCTCATTAAACCGCAACAACTTCTGCCATCGCATCCATGCTGGGATTTGGAATTCAAAAACGTCTATTTCCTGGGAACGACCGGCATCAATGAAGATGGTTTCGACTTGAGCATCGTCTATAATTGGGGTGCGAACGGTGACGTTGACCGCGATGCAACCGATGGAAAAACATTCCTGTATAAATTCGGACTCGATCGAAAAGACAAAAACGGAAATCCCACGCCCGACAACATCATTGACTCAGACAACGGGGCGGTCATTAATCTGCAATCGGGAGAACTCTGGTTCCCTTTTCTCCGCCCGTTTCAGTTCAAGGAAAACGATCTGACCGGAGAGCGCAATCCGAACCTGAACGCTTCTTACAATTGTTCTGCAATGTACGATAGCAACCGGACAAATATCTCGGCCATTAACGAAGATACGAAATTCAAGATCAAGTATAGTTATCAGAACCGAAGCTCGAATATCAGTCTGGGTGCAATGGTCATCGAAAACAGTGAGTCCGTAACGCTAAATGGTCAGTCGTTGACACGCGGCGTCGATTACACGATCGATTATTTTTCCGGTTCACTGACCCTGCTCAAGGCCGAAGCCACAAATCCGGATGCCAAGTTGGACATCAAGTACGAAAAGAACCAATTTTTCCAACTGGACAAGAAAACAATCTTGGGCGCGCGCGCGCAATACGATTTCGGCGAAAATTCCTACATTGGCGGCACAGCGCTCTATTTCAGCCAATCGGTAGTCGATGAAAAGGTCGATATCGGTTACGAGCCGATGCAGAATTTTGTTTGGGATTTGAACACAAAACTGAGCAAGAATTTAAATTTTCTCACGCGCGCGATCGATTGGTTGCCATTGATTCAGACCAACGAAACATCGAATATTTCATTCGAGGGAGAAATCGCTCAGGTTCGCCCGAATCCCAATACCTTAAGCAACGAATCGACAGGCGATCTCAACGGCGTCGGTTTCATCGACGATTTTGAAGGCAGTAAACGCATCACTTCGCCGCCGATCATGCGCCGATATTGGTCGTTATCGGCAGTCCCAGTAGGAAAAACTGCGAACCAGCGCGGTTTTGCATTTTGGTTCAATCCGTACGGCGGCGTTGCGACGACAAGCATCTGGCCAAATAAAGAGGTCAGTACACGCGCGCAGAATAACCTTACAGAAGTTCTTGGAATCGCCATGAATCCCGAATGGGCTATCAAAGTCGGCGACGGAATTGAAACGCCCAAAAACGCATGGGGCGGTATCACTTACTATTTCCCAACGAGCTATTACGATCAATCCAAGACCAAATACGTCGAAATCTGGGTACGTGGAAAAACTGGACAATTACACTTCGACCTCGGATATATCAGCGAAGATCAGGACGGCAACGGACGATTGAATACCGAAGACAAGCCCGAAGCCGGTTTCACTACAGGGAACACCCTCTTGGACGACGGCGAAGATACCGGTCTTGATGGCATTGTAAACGAGTATGAATTTGTGGTCACTTCGGTTGGCGATACACTTAGACCCGGAGATGACCGTCTAACGAAATACGGTCGCGATCCAGACGACCCGCATTCCGACAACTGGAGCTGGAAAGAAACTTCAACCAATTATCGTCACATTAACGGAACGGAAGGCAACTCCAAAGATGTCAACGGCCTTTATCCGGATACAGAAGATCTAGACTCTGACTTCCAGCTGAATGAGACAAATGATTATTTTACCGTCGATTTTAATCTGGATGATAGCAAAGACGAACGATACGTCGCCGGACGCACCGAGTATTCAAACAATCAAAAGACCGGATGGAAACTTTACCGGATTCCGCTTTCAGAATTTCAGAAGATAAAGCCCAATGCAATAGTTACGTGGCAGACGATCCGCTCGTGCCGCTTATGGTTCGATGGCTTCAGCGATGAAGATACCGTCTGGATTGCCAAGATCGAAATGGTTGGGAACGAATGGGAAGAGGTTGGCATCGCACCGTCCGAAACCGAACCGTACGTCGTCAAGTCGGAATCCTTTTCTGTAAGCGTCGTTAATTCGGAAGATAATCCGGACACATACGAAGCGCCAAGTGGCGTTCAGGGTGAATACGACCGCATCAATGAAATCCGCATGAAAGAACAATCATTGGTTCTGTGGTTCAACGGAGAAGAAGGCGTCCAGCCGGGCGCGCTATGCGCTGCAAAAAAAGTCCTTCAGGAAGAAGGAAGTTTTATCACCTACCGTAAAATGAAAGTCTATGTCAACGGTAGCAATCTGCACACACGAAATCATGTTTACCAGACCGGCGAGGCAACTCCGCTTCAATTTTTCATCAAATTCGGTCGTTTGGATGAAAGATACTCGCCTCACTACTACGAATACCGGCAACCGATATATCCCGGCTGGGATTCGCGAAACAAGATGGAAATCGATCTGGATTTTATCACGCAATTGAAATCCTACAACACGGAAGAATCCTTTCCGGACAACGACCAGCGCCCCAAACGATTTCGGATTTACTACAATGATTCAGGGGAAATCGTCAAAAGGCATTATCGTGAAGTAAAAGACGGAAAATATACCGGCGTCGAAGTAATCATCGTAGGAAATGCCGCGCTCTCCCGTGTCCCCAGAATCGACATCGGAATAAAAAACCAGAAGTATTCTTTAGACGATCTGACCGAATCTGATCCGTATTCGCGATACGACAACACGATGTACGGCGAGGTCTGGCTGGATGAACTCCGGTTGTCCGAAGTCCGGCGCGACGCGGGAATCGCCTACCGAACAAAAGCCTTGCTGAAAATTGCCGACGTGGCTACTCTTGACATTAGCATGGATCGACGCAACGCCGACTTTCACACCGTCGAGCAACGACCATCTCTTATGACAGATGCTTTGAACACGACACAAAGTTTTCGCGTTGGCGGTCGGATTTCTCTCGATAAATTTACGCCAAGTTCGTGGGGTGTTCATCTGCCATTAACCGGCACATATTCCCAGAATGTCAGTACGCCCAAATACATACCCGGTCAGGATGTCCTTGTGGGCGACACTCCACCGGATAGCATCCTCAACATTTTGCGTTCGTACAGCATGAACATCTCTTATGACAAACGCGTTTCAGATTACTGGCTGACCAAGTACACAATCGACCAAATCAAGTGTGGACTCAGCGCCCAGTGGGCTAATAATTCCACGGTCACTTACAGGGAAAACAATGCCCAAAATTATAAAGCAAATATGTCCTACCGCGTGCCATTCGGGAAAGAAAACTATTTTAAAATCTTCAAATGGATGACGCCAGTCCCGTATCTGGGAAACAAACTCGGCGAGGTGCGCTGGTATTTTACCCCGAGCAATCTCGATTTCTCATTCGACGCCGGCGAAGACATTAGAAATACAGTCACCAGGGGTTCCGCTTCCGATACAAATTACACTCACAATCTTGCCATGAACAGCCGCGTTAACCTAAGTTACAAATTCTTCGATAACCTGAACCTGACCTACTCCAAAGATATGAAGAACAACATGGATGAGTTAAAGAACGATAAATTGCAAGCGATTCAAAGGCTGAATTTCGGCGTGCCGGTCAGCGTCCGTGAAAATTATTCCGCTTCATTTTCTCCAAAGATATTCTCGTGGTTTTCGCCCAATATCAATTATACAGCGAATTACAACTGGGCGGAACCGATGAGCAGTCCAAATAAAAGTATCGACGTATTAAGTAATCAAAACAGGGTTTCGACGAGTTTTCAACTCGATCTCGCTTCAATTTTAAACTCTGTCTATTCGCCCGCTAAAAAAGTAGCCAGTCCGCAACAATCTACCAGCAGATCGCCAACTCGCGGACGCTCTGGCGAACGTTTAAATGAAGAACAATCGGAAACACGGGGAAAGCCCGGACGACAAGGAGAGCCGGGTCAGACGGATCAACACAGGAAACCAGAAAAACAGACACAGACTTTGCAAGCAGACAATAAAAAAGTCATTAAACAAGAACCCAACGAACCTAAGCAGATTAAATCGTTGGATACCATTAGTAAATATCTGAAAAAATTGTCCGCCATTCAATTTAGTTATTCGTTCAACCAATCCGTGAACAACAAATATCGAACAGGCGGCACGCCGGGAATCGCTTACCGGATGGGTTTTACGCCGGACCCGGGATTGTCTTTGGTGGAATCAGAATACGGTGGCGTCGGAAAAGATAATACAACGACCGGCATGGACGCGACGATTCGTTCCGGGTTGAACATTTCTCCCAACATCAATACATCACTGTCTTTTGCACAAAACATTTCGGTTACAAACTCTGCCGGACAAACGGGAAGAAACCTCAGCCGCGACTTTTTCCCAATGGGCAGTAACGGAAAAGGTGGATTTCCGTTCCCGAACTGGACAGTCGGTTGGAAAAATCTGGAAAAGGTGAAACTACTGAACAAGGTGTTCAAAAAACTTAGTCTCGATCACGGATTTTCCGGGAAAGAGGCGATTGTCTGGAAAAATGGTAAGCTAATGAACTCTTCGTATAAAACCTATTTTCAGCCGCTCTTAAGTATCAACATGCAATTTAAGAACGACGTGTCGGCGACCGCCCGCATGACACAAGGAAGCACGATCAATAACCGGGAAGCCACCACGGAAATTATCGATGAGATGAATATTCAAACGACGGTTAATTTCCAGAAAAAGGGCGGATTCACGATTCCGCTTCCATTCCTGAAAGATAAACGTCTTGAGAACAATATCACATTCGCTCTGACTTATGATTACAACGCATCCAAAACACGCGCGCGCGCGACAAATGAGGGAAAATATGTAGTCCAATCGGAGAACAATTCCTGGAAAATCGCACCCCGAATCAATTATTCATTTACCAAAAAGGTCACTGGCGGATTATATTACGAATATGGAGAAAGTTTCAACCGCTCGACCGGAAGACGAACGACCAAGAACGGCGGTTTCGATATCAACATAGCAATCAGAGGTTAACATGAAAAAGTTTTATCCCATATTTTTTACCAGCCTGCTTTTGCTCGCCAATTGTTCGACCCATTCATTCAACTTCGATGGAGAAAAAGCATATCGCTATCTTCAACAACAATGCGATCTGGGCGTGCGGAACCCTGGTTCGGCTGGACACAGCGCCGCAAAAGAATTCATCACAAAAACCGTCTCGCCGCTCGCTGATACAGTTGTGTCTCAACAGTTCGAATCTTACATCGATTCTGAAAAAATCACCTTAAAACTCACCAATATCATTGCAGGATTTTCGACCCAAAAAGGAAATCCGCTCCTCATTGGCGCGCACTGGGACACTCGACCGCGCGCAGAACACGATCCTAACCCCTTAAACCGCAATTTACCGATTTTGGGCGCAAACGACGGCGCCAGCGGCGTGGCTGTTTTAATACATCTGGCTGAACTTCTCAAACAAAACCCGCCGCCACGAGCTATTTATTTGGTTTTCTTCGATGGAGAAGATTACGGATTTCCCGGAGCACTCGATTATTACTGTCTCGGTTCTGAATATTTCGCAAAAAATCTACCGATTCCTAAGCCAACTGAAGCGATCGTCATCGATATGATTGGCGACGCCGACCTATCGATTCCCGTCGAGCGTAATTCTTATCGCAGTCATCCGAAACTCATCAAAAAACTCGGAGACATCGCCCGCGCCCGCGGATTCAATCAATTCGAGCAACGTTTGGGCGACGAGATTTTCGACGACCATATCATGCTAATCCAACACGCCGGTATTCCATCGGTGGATTTGATCGACTTTGAATATCCGAACAGATCGACCAATTACTGGCACACTACGCACGACACACCGGACAAATGCAGTCCGAAGAGTCTTCAAGTAGTCGGTCAGGTGCTTTACGACTACATTTACGAAAAAAATGAAAAATAAACCCAACGTAAAAAACATTCCGGCAAAAAGAACTTGGAAAAAGATCATTTTCGACCGAGATGTCTGCAACGAAGAACTCTTATTGTCTCTTCTGGAAGCGAACGATCGCGTCGCCACATTGGAATTCGACGATCGGATCGAAGCCATTTTTCCTATCGAAGAACGCGAGCGACTCTTTGAATCGTTTGAGCCGTTCACCGAAAAACTTCATCTCTCCGGCGCAATCCTGTCCGAAAATGACATCGCGGATGAAAACTGGAGGCTGAATTGGCAGAAATATTATCACCGGGTCGATCTGGAAAACGGCATTAGCATTCGTCCTTATTGGGAGGCGCCAAATTCGGACGCCGAACTAGAAATCGCCATTAAGCCCGGCATGGCATTCGGAACCGGCACACATGAAACGACACAATTAACGCTTCTATTCCTGAAAAAATATCTCCGCCCCGGGATGTCCGTTCTTGACGCCGGTTGCGGCAATGGAATTCTGTCGATCGCCGCCTTAAAAGTCGGCGCCAAATCCGTCGATTGCTGGGACATCGATCCAAATGTCGAAGAAAATTTCCGCGAACAAATGGTTTTGAATAAAATTTCCGAACATTTCTCGTTTCATATCGGAGAAGCCACCGCACTAAAATCGTACGATTATGATCTGATCCTGAGCAATATCGAGAGGAAGCCGAATTTGCGCCTTCTGCAATCAGCGACCGAGAATCATTCTCCCGCACTGATCATCTTTGCAGGAATTCTGACAGATGAATATGAGATATTTGCCGACGCTGTGCTAAATTACGGTCGGGAAATCGTCGAGACGATGACCCAAAATGAATGGATAGCAATCGTGGTGAAATAAGTGAAGTCGTACCGGTTTATTAGTCTTGTCGTTCTTGCTTTCGGGCTGGCGTCGTGCTTTAAGCCAACGACGGAAACACCCGCGTCCGCCGATCCCGTCATCGACAGTCTCACGGTTCATTATTCACAACTGAACAAATCCATTTTCATCGCCGCCGATATTTACGATCCGCAGGGAATCGACGATATCGATTCGGTATCTTTTACGCTTTCACGATTAGCAAGTGAAGCATCGCAAACCGGCACGCCGATTTTGACCGGGTGTCTATCGGACGACGGTCCGCCGGAAGACATTATCTGCCGGGACGGTCTTTTTTCATTTCTCGTCGATTCCGCTATATTCGGCAATCGGAATGGCTATTACAAGGTCGATGTCATCGCCTACGATACGGACGGCAACGAAAGCGAGACGGTTTCCCAAAAAACGAAAGTCGAACAAAATACAGCGCCGTCAATCTTCATGCTATCCGCGCCAACCAATTTTGAAAAAGGTGACACGCTAAAATTCCGAATCCGAGCGACCGATCCACAAGGACCAGACGACATCATCTCTGTTTCATACGGAATTCGGCGTCCTAACGGAGAATATTCCGAAGATTGGACTTGGACACTGCGTGACGACGGGCTTTGGGGCGACGATCACGCCGATGACGGTATCTATACGGTTTTTCAACCTTCCAGCGCCCAAAGCAAATATCAAGGACTCTTTACGTTTTATTTTTTCGCAAAAGATGCCAAAGGCGCGCTGAGCGATACGCTAAAAGCCAGCATCACGAATCCCGGCGTCACGATCAATTTTCCGAATCTTCAGGAAAATATTTCCATCGGCGACACGCTGACAATCCTCTGGGAAAGCGCCTACATTTCATCCTTGCAACTCGCTTATACGCTCAACGCCAGCGCGTCCGATCCGACATTCACCAACATCGCCGTCGTCACGGCAACGACCGGAATTTATAAATGGAAAATCCCTTCCGGTCTTCAATCGTCAGACTGCCGGATCAAGGCTTACGACACGTCCAAATCCAGCCGATACGACATCAGCGATAACTCATTCACGATCCAATAATGAAAAAATTCGCGTACCCGACACTTTGCCTTTTACTCGTTGCCTCCGCGCTAAATTCTCAGGCTTTCCGGCTTTCAAAACCTTTACTGACCTCCGACAATCGCACTTATTCCGGATTGGCGGGAAACGCCGTCACGCAAATTGAATCACAAGGCGACTCAATTCTGTGGTTTGCAACAGGTGGCGGCCTGAGTCAATCGAACGATTTCGGGCAATCTTTCGTCAGTTATTATCCGATTCCGGACAGTATCCCCAAAGGCGGGATTTCGTCGATTGCCACACTGGATTCCGTTATTTGGATCGCTGGCATATTCGATTCTACCACTGAAGTTGGTTCCTATCAGACTGGCGCCGGACTCGCCTTTTCTAAAGACTTTGGACGGAACTGGATACACGTTAAACAACCCATTGATTCAGCATCAGCATCTTATGAAAGATGGGATGGCTACAGCGTTAATTTTTTACCGGTCGTCACGACGATCAGCAATACGACGTGGGACATTTCACTCACGCCAAAATACGTTTACATCGCCAGCTGGGCGGGTGGAATTCGCCGTAGTTCCGATTTTGGCACATCATGGCAACGCATTCCTCTTCCTTCGGATGATGACGACGTTCTTGAATGCGGCGAGGAAATCACTTTTCAGATCAATCCAAACGATCCACCCAAAGGAAATCACAATCACAAAGGATTCAGCGTTCTTGCTTATGGCGACACAATTTGGGTCGGTACGGCGAACGGGATCAACTTGGGAATAGCTGAGTCCGATTCCTGTATTCGCTGGCGTAAATACAACGCACAGAATTCGGCGATCTCCGGCAATTTTGTCATCGCTATGGCGCGTCAGGTCTGGAATGGGAAAGAGACGCTTTGGGCGGTAACATTAACCGCAGAAAGTTCAGGCGAATATCAGGCGATCAGCAAATCATCCGACGGCGGTCTGACGTGGAGCACGACGCTTTCCGGCGAGCGCGGATACAACTTTGCTTTCGACGACTCGATCGTCTATGTTTGCACAGGAAGCGGTCTATTTAAATCCATCGACGGCGAAAATTGGGCGCTTTACGATCCGGCGCAAGACATCATTCGGCGCGAAACGCTCTATTCTCACGATGTTTATACCGCGCTTGTCGATCGACGCGAATTTCCCGGTTATCTCTGGATCGGAACCGCAGACGGCATCGCAAAAACCCGCGACGACGGAATTCATTGGTCGATTTATCGTCAGTCAGCTTCAACTAACTTGAAAAACGAACCTCAAGTCTATGCGTTCCCGAATCCATTTTCGCCGACGCATCACAACATTCTGAACGGCGACGGACACGTTCGGATCAAATATCACGTCGATGGCGCGGCGCAGGTTCGCTTGGAAATTTACGACTTCGCGATGCGCGCAGTTTACAAAAGCGAAAAACAGTCGATAACAGCGGCTGGAGAATATACCGAACCGTGGAACGGCAGAAACTCAGACGGCACGCAAGTCGCTAATGGAACTTACTTCTGCAAATTGACACAGGAGTCGCAGGGCAAGGAACAATCTTACTGGACAAAACTGATTGTCGTAAAGTAGAACTCATGAAAAAAATCTCCATCCTACTACCGATACTAATGCTTTCCGCAACACTTTTTGCCGAAACGAATGCCGGACTCGCCGGTTCCTATCTCAGAATGGGACTCGGTGCGCAGGCGATTGCCATGGGAAACAGCGGCGTCGCGCTTTCCGCAAACGGTTTTTCCGCATACTACAATCCCGCGGGCATTCCATATCTTGACAAAAGACACTTATCGATGACTTACTATTTCCTATCGATGGACAGACAATTGCATTACGTCGGACTCGCAATTCCGCTTAAACCGACTGCAGGCGTTGCTATTTCGTGGATGCACGGCGGGGTAACCGACATTCAGGGTCGCGATTTTCTTGGAAATCCTGACGAGATATATGAAACCGGCGAAGACGCCATCATCCTTTCCTTCGCGAATACATTTCACCCAAAATTTTCGGCTGGAATCAACTTCAAAATCCTGAAAAACACGCTGTGCGATATTACCGCCACCGGACTCGGTTTCGACCTCGGCCTTCTCTACAAGCCAACCAAGTATGTTACTTTCGGACTTGAATTCAAAGACATCGGTGCGAGTTACACGTGGAATACCCAGCGGATCTTCGACGAAGAAGGTGGAAATTATACCGAGACTTTCCCGCAAATCGTCAAACTTGGTTTCGCTATCCAGCAGGGTAGCGATTATCTCGTCATCGGGGATCTGGAATATTCTGATAAGGGCGAAATACAAACCCATTTCGGCGGCGAATACAATTTTCAAAAACTCTTCTATCTACGAATGGGAATGAACGATTTGACCCCTTGCTTTGGGTTGGGCTTTGCCTACGGATTCATCGCCAATCTTGACACGAAGATGGATTACGCCGTTGCGCTCGGCATGGTTGGCGAAGGCGCAACACACGTTTTTTCGTGGGAATTTAAATTCTGATGGATATCAATATGAAATCACACAATCTCTTTATAATACTTCTCTCGGCGGTATTGATGACTCTCCTCGGCTTTCCCATAAAATCATCGGGCGAGACCGACTTGGCTTTTATCAAGATGCCTATTTCCGCGCAGTCTGCCGCCGGGATGGGCGTTTTTACGCAAATGAGCGGATCGCCGATTGCCATTTTTGAAAATCCCGCCGGCATCCAAAATCTCAGCCCGAAGATTTGCCTATCTCACGGTTTTTGGTTCAGCGATATCTCATCGGATGCATTCGCTTTTTCGATTCCGGTTCGACAGAGAACCTTCGCCGCGGGCTTCAATTTTGTCCGAATTCCGGGCATTCAGATTCGCGAAACGCCAACCGAAGACCCGTTGAACGAGATCGAAGCACAGTATTTGACTGTCGGCGCCGGTTATTCTCAGCAAATCCGAAAACGGCTAACCATCGGCGCATCCGTCAAATATCTCTACGAAAATCTTTACACAGAAACCGGTCATGGATATGCCTTCGACTTCAGCGGCAGATGGCTCGCTCCCAGTTCACTTGACGTATCAATTCTGATCCAAAACCTTGGCAAAATGAACAAACTCGATAATGAATCGACAACTCTACCGCGCCTTTTAAAAATCGGCATTGTTCGCCCAGACATTTTCATCGAAGATCCATTCCGTGTTTCGGTCGGGTTAAGTTTGGAAACGAATCTGGACACGAAGGAATCAGGCGCACGCGTCGGAACAGAAATCTGCATTAAAAACCTCCTGTCGCTTCATGCCGGTTATCAACAGATCGGCTCGCTTAACCGGAAATCGGTTGGCTTCAGCATTCAGGCAAAACGCTTTGAACTTGACTATGCTTTGCTTTTCTATTCTAAAGACATCGACAACCCATCTATCTTTTCCCTTTCCCGAAGGTTTTAGAAAAATGATACGAAAACATCACGATTCATCAGAAAGAAAGTGTGACTTCTCATCTCGTTAAATTGCTCTTTAAACCCATTCAACGGCTGTTAGTCAAATTCCATCTGCCGATTTCACCTTCCTTAGCCTATTGGAAAGGCAGTCGATGCATTGATGTCTGCGAAGAAATGGATTATATCCGCCTTGCAACGCTCGATCTAATTGCGTCCGAGATACGCGTTAAAATTCCATCCAATGGAGCTGTTGCTGAACTTGGCGTTTACCGTGGCGATTTCGCTAAAATGATTAACGAGGCGTTTCCCGACCGATTGTTCTATCTATTCGATACCTTTGAAGGATTCGACGAGAAAAACGTCCACATAGACCGCACGAACAATTATTCATCCGCTTCACAGGATTTTTCTAACACTTCCGTCGAATTTGTCCTGAAAAAGATGCCGCATCCGGAGATGTGCATCATTCGCAAAGGATTCTTCCCTAATACTGCAACAAACTTGGATGAGCGGTTCGTGTTTGTCAGTATCGACGCCGATCTCTTCGAACCGATTTACAATGGACTCACATGGTTCTACCCGCGTCTTTGCAAAGGCGGCTACATTTTCGTCCACGATTATGCCAACGATTCTTACAAAGGCGCCGGTGAAGCGGTGCGGAAGTTTTGCGCCGCATTTCAACTCGCTTTCGTTCCGATACCCGATCTCTGCGGCACGGCAATTATCGGGAAGTGAAACAGGGAGCGTATCAACCTGACGAAAACGAATTGCTCATCACCAGCCGATAATCTCAAATCCGTATCCAATGGGTATCCGGTTTCCGATGTTAAAATAAGACAAAAATTGATTAAATTTAGCACGTTGTATTTCTTTACCATTGCAAAGAATCGGAGCGTTTTGTCGTCGGGAAATTGTTCGAGCCACCCGGCGGGATCGAACCGCCGACCTGTCGATTACGAATCGACTGCTCTACCATCTGAGCTAGGGTGGCAAAAAAGCGGGTAAATTTAAAGATTCATATCTCATTTTGCAAACAGGTTGCATTCAATTCATCCAGTTCATCTGAAAACGCCGGAAGCCGTCTATCAATCTCCCGCTAAATTGAAGACCGATGCCGCAAAAACATCAGCCGATCGCCGGCGATCGTGGCGAAAAAATACGAACGCGCTTTATCGGAAAAAGACCGATTAATTGAACGCTTGCGCTCTGGACAAGCTACTTGAAAATATTTTCTTGACAATTAATCGGATATGTGAGAACTTTGTATTAGAAGCAAGGTAGATGTTGTCAAAAGTTGACAGTAACTATTAACAAACCCAAAAATTGAGAAACCGCAATGGAGCGTACCAGAATGGACGAAAATTTTAACTCAATAGGGAAGAAACCGACACCGTTGCCCTTCGACAGCAAGATTAACGAAAAATGCGCAAAGTGCCAAAACGACATCGTGTATCGCCGGAGCTCCTATTTTGGAATCAAGACCTATTACAAAATCTGCAATTTCTGCGGATATTATCAGGTCATTCCCAAAGAGGTCTGGAAAGAAGTAATCAACCGTACAAAACCTGTCAAACCTCAGGAACGCGCCGAATAATTTCTCTCGCGAGTCGACATGGCTTGCGTCGTTTTCCAACAGATTCCGATTTATTAATATTACAATTCGTCAGGCGGGTAAGATATCTCACAGGAGTGCATTTATTTTCACGATTTCTCTAAAAAATTGCGTAAATTTTTACCAGTCGTATAAACGAATATCTTAAAATTGCATACGTGAAAATTTTATTAGTTTCCGCCACGCGAAAAGAACTTCATCCTGTCAAAAAGGCGATTCGGGCTTCTTTCCCACAAACCAACGGCATCGAATTCTACTTTCTTTCGGTCGGCATCGGGCTTCGTAACTCCGCTATGGTAATGACGAACAATCTCAGCATCTCGGTCAGATACGATCTCGCGATCAACTTCGGACTTGCCGGTTCGCTATCACCTCAACTAAACGTTGGCGATGTTTTCTTCCCAACCTCTTTTCATGCTTTCCAGAATGGGGCGATTAAATCGGTCAACCCGATAAACACTTCAAACCGAGTGTCAGATGGATTGCCGGAAACATGGATTCGCGGCGGCTTGTTCTCATCGGAAAAGCCGATCGTTTCCACCGAACAAAAATCTTCAGTGGTTTCCGCATCCGGCGCTCTTGCCGTTGATATGGAAGCCTTCGCACTCTTAGAATCTTGTCGTCGCGCTGATATTCCGTTTATATCGTTAAAGATCATTTCCGATCAGGCAGATTCCACGGCGATTTGGACGTTTTTCCGCGAACTAAATAAAAATCTCGCCGTTTTATCGGTCGAAACCATGCGTTTGATTCGGCACATTTTAAAACAAACGGAGTCGATCTATGGACGATCCGGGTAAAGTATCTATTATCATCCCGACTTACAACCGGGCAGAAGTTCTCGAGCGCGCGCTAATGTCGGTTTTCTCGCAGACATACGAGAATTTCGAAATCATCGTCATCGACGACGGCTCAACGGACAACACCAATGCCGTTATCTCCAAACACGCCGACAAAATCCGATACTTTTCTAAATTTCATGCAGGCGTTTCTGCGGCGCGAAATCTTGGACTGGAAAAATCTATCGGCACGTGGGTCTGCTTTTTAGATTCAGACGATTACTGGTTGCCGGAAAAGCTGGAAATGCAGATGGCTTACACCGCAAAAAACCCCGGCATGATGATCGTCCAAACCGATGAGAAATGGATCCGAAACGGCATCTTTGTCAATCCCATGAAAAAGCATCAGAAACACGGTGGCTGGATTTTCAAACAGTGCTTACCGCTCTGTATCGTCAGTCCGTCCGCCGTGATGGTTCACCAGAAAGTCTTCAACGATGTTGGCGTCTTCGACGAGAGTTTTCCAGTCTGCGAAGATTACGATCTGTGGCTGAGAATTTCCCTGAAATATCCCATCGGCTTAATTTCGGAAAAACTGATCGTCAAAACCGGTGGACACGCGGATCAGTTGTCCCGCAAGTACTGGGGAATGGATAGGTATCGCGTCCGCGCTCTGGAGAAAATTCTATTGGTAGAACTGACGGTGGAACAAAAATGGCTCGTCTTACATGAAATTGTCAGAAAACTTACCGTGCTTGCTAAGGGACGCGAAAAACGCACCGAATCACAAAACATTTACAGCAACAAACTCCTCAAATACGAGAAAATTCTACATGATTTCATTGCCGATCAGCAATCTTAAAATCGACAGAATCGACTTTTCCGACCGGATGTTTGATCTATTCTATCCGATAAGAGCGAACGCACAGATTTCAAACAAACCAGATTCCCTTCAATTGCCTGCGCTCGTTCAAATTTCACCATCCGGTTACCGGATCATCATCGGAAGAGAGTGGCTCGAATCCCGCAAATCGGACGAATCCGTTCCGGCTTTCATTCTTCTAGAAAACGAAATGGTAATCAACGAGCTCCGCATTTCCGCCAATTACGTACGGCTTTTCCGTCCCCTGATTCCAACCGAAGTCGCCGGAATTGTTCGTGTTTTAATTGCCCAAAAAACTGCGAGAGAAACGATTGCCAAGACGCTTTTTCCGGAAATCGGCTTGTCGCCGAATATTAAACTGATCGACGCTTACCTAAATTGCCTAAACCTCGACCCAAACATCGCAGAATGGCTCATTGGGAAAAACGCGCCACAAAAGACATGGTTTGCGCTGTCAACGCTGGATCGAGAATTTCAAGCCGAACTAGTTTTGTTGCTCGACAAAACCCGGCCGACGCTCAGCATTTTGGAGGAAATCGTTCGGAACATCCGCGAAACTGCGATTCGTGAAGAAATGGATACTCCCCAAATCCTCACGAAGATCGGATGGAAGACAGTTCTCGAAAATCCCGATCTGACGGAGTCAGACAAGATTGCCAGCCTTCGGCAAGATATCACACGAATGCGGTTTCCGTTGCTGTCATCACACGCAAGCCGAGCCGAAGCGTTCTGGCAAAAAATCAATGTGCCACCGAACGTCCACATTTCCTATGATCCCACATTCGAGAAAAAGGAACTGACGCTTGATGCGATTCTCGCCTCGCCCCAAGACATCAACACGTTGGAGCAATTCTTCAACGACGACAACCGCCGCAATCTGAACGAACTCCTCGAAAACCTGTAAAATATCTTGAGTATCATTCGGAAAATATTCGTTTCTGCTTCCGCACAAAATGACGCGTTAACGCGCCAAACGCTGAAAGACTTTCCAAATATTATACCAGAAATTTTAGAAGACCGCGACGACCTGTCCAATCGGAATGATTTGCCGGACTCCAAACAGGTTCTATTTCTCACGCGCTCCAAAGGCGACGTCGTCAAGGATTGCCCCGGAACGTCGAAGGATTATCTGTGCTGTCAGTATCGCGTCATTAATCAGACGCAGAACTGTCCATTGAACTGTACCTACTGTATTCTCCGGTTCTATTTGAACTTTCCGGCAACGTTAATCTTCACGAACGTTGAAGACATCCTGCCGGAAGCGGCAACTAAAATTCAACGCTACCCAAAGCGCCTGTTCCGAATTGGAACCGGAGAACTTGGCGATAGTTTGGCGCTCAGCGGATCGCGCTATTTCGCCGAACGCGCCGTAAAATTCTTTGCTAATATGCCGAATGTCCTATTCGAACTTAAATCCAAGACGACGTATATTAACTCAATTATGCCGCTCAATCATGGCGGGAAAACCATTCTATCGTGGTCTCTCAATCCCCAGGAAATTATTCGGAAAGAGGAGTCGGCGGCGGCGAATCTCTCCGAACGGCTTTCGGCGGCAAAGCGCGCGCAGGATGCCGGTTTTCTCATTGGATTTCACTTAGACCCAATCATCAATTTGCCTGATGGCAACCGCCTCTATTCGGAGCTCTGTGAGGCGATTTACGATGCTGTCGATCCGGCAGGAATCGCATGGATCAGTCTCGGCTCGCTAAGATTTCCGCCATCGATGAAAGATGCGATGATAGAGCGCTATCCGAAATCCGCTCTTCCTTACGGCGATATGATTCGCGGAATCGATGGGAAACTGCGGTACGTCCGCCCGTTGCGCGTTTCGATGTATCGACCGATCTATCAGAGCCTAATAAGCATCCCGAATCCGCCATTCATCTATTTTTGCATGGAAAGTTCAATCGTTTGGATGGAAACGACCGGCTTCACGCCCGAAAACAACAGCCATCTGGACTATCTTTTTGCTGAAAGTCTGCACCGCCGCTTTCCCGACCGTTATCCAATGAAGCCGGAGCGGGAAGAATATAACCAAGAGTGTATATTTTGAGGATTCTTTCATACCAAAGTCGACTCACAAATACAGACAATCCAATTCAACCTAATCAAACATAATAACCCCAATTAACTTTATCTATTGTTTGTTGACAAATTCACCTCCTCCGCCTAATGCAATGATCGGTCACTGGGTGGGTGAAGGCGAAATCGCCGTCAACTGGACGGAACAGCGCAAACTTCATCTGGACATCGTCATTGACGCCCACGGAAAAGTCACGGGCAAAGTCGGCGACGCGGAAATCATCGACTCGCATTTTGGAAGAAACCACCCGATTGCGCGCCTGTTTGGTAATCCGCCGTAGTGGATGGCGGTGTTCAACGTGGTGCTGAGTCCAATTGATTAAGTTTTCAGAAGGAAGTTCAACCGATCTTTATTGTCACGTTCTACGAGTAGTGAACGGAAATGCTTGCATTTCTCGTCCCGCCGTTTTAGAATCTGTCGATGGTTTTTCGATTACTTTTATCGGTCGTTTTGCTGGCATCGGTTGGCTTCGCGGCGAAACCGTGTCGGGTGACATTTGTAGTCGAATCGTCGGGATTAAGCGGTTCCGCGTCAGTCTTTATCACCGGCAATCAAAAATTGCTCGGTAACTGGAATCCGGCGAAAGTACGTCTTCAGCTGCTCGGCAATCATCGTTTTGGCAAAACGTTTACGTTTCCGTCTGGAACATTCGTCAAGTATAAATTCATGAAAGGCGGTTGGGGTCAAGAAGCGGCTGATGAAAACGGCGGCGCATTTCAGAATTTTCTAATTGATGTTCGTCGGGATACAACGCTTGTCCATCCGATTCGGTACTGGTTGGATGGAAAAGATCGTCCGGTGAGCGGTCAGATTACCGGTCGCGTCGAATATTTCCGAAGCGTCGCCGGAAAAGGCATCAATCTGCGTAACATCGTCGTCTGGCTACCGCCGGATTATGAAAGCGACTCAACCCGGCGTTATGCCGTTCTCTACATGCACGACGGGCAAAATATTATCGATCCGCGCACATCTTCGTTTGGCGTCGATTGGCAGGCGGACGAAATAGCTGACAGTCTGATCCGCTCCGGTAAAATCGCGCCGTTTATCTTCGTCGGAATTTATAACACGGCTGACCGGACGGCGGAGTACTCACCGACGCGGAAAGGCTCGGCGTACAGCGATTTTATCATTCGCACCGTCAAGCCGATGATCGACAAAAAGTACCGGACATTGCCGGATCGCGAGCATCCCACAGTCGCCGGTTCATCGATGGGCGGACTCATTTCGTTCATGCTGGTTTGGGAGCATCCGGAAGTGTTTAGCCAAGCGATCTGCATGTCGCCTGCATTTAAGATCGACCAAATTGATTACGTGAAAAACGTTCAAAAATATTCCGGCAAGAAGAAACCGATCCGGATTTATATCGACAACGGCGGCGTTGGGTTGGAAACGCGCCTTCAGCCGGGAATTGACGACATGCTGACGGCGTTGAGTGAAAAAGGATATATCCAAGACCGTGATTATTTTTGGGTGAAAGATTTAACAGCCGAACACAACGAATCGGCGTGGGCAAAACGTTTGCCGAATGCGCTGATTCGGGTGTTCGCGCAGTAATTAATATTAACTGATTGTTTTGAAAGGAATGAAATGAAAAAACGATTGATTTTTACGGTAGTTGTATTGAGCGCCGGAATCATTTTTGCCGGGATAAAACCGGATGGTGAATTGACGTGGGATTTCATCCGTCAGGTGCAGAAAAGCGTCGGCGCCGACCCGTCAGTTCGCGTCTGGACAAATGCGGTGACCAATTCGAACGTCAAGCAAATGACGCTCAACCGGGAAATCGTCAACGGTCACAACGAAACATTCAGCCTGCGAATCAAGACGGAAGGCATCACCGATCAGAAAAGTAGCGGCAGATGCTGGATGTTCGCCGGATTTAACATTCTGCGCCCCGCAGTCATTAAAAAATATAATCTCGCTAAGTTTGAGTTTTCGGAAAACTATCTGATGTTCTGGGACAAATTCGAGAAAGCAAACGCTTTTCTTGAAATGATAATCGAAACAGCCAAACGCGACATTGACGATCGCGAGGTTCAGGCGCTTCTGACCGATCCCGTTCCGGATGGCGGCTGGTGGAATTATTACGCTACATTGATGGAAAAATACGGTTCGGTTCCAAAGGAAATCATGCCCGAAACGATGAACAGCGAGAAGACCGATTATCTTAACAAAACTCTCAATCGCTTGGCCGTTCGCGTGGCAGTGGATTTGCGTTCAATGAGCGCTCAAGGAAAGAAGATCGAAGAACTCCGGAGATATAAAAACGATGCGCTGAATCAGTTTTATCGCCTGCTGGTTGTGCATCTCGGAAATCCGCCGGAGCAATTTGTCTGGCGCGTGAAAGATAAGAATGAAAAGCTGATCGAAATGACCTGCACGCCGCAGAGTTTTTATCAGGAAGCAGTCGCGGTCGATCTGAAATCATACTTCACGCTTTGCGATTATCCGGCAAAGCCCATTAATAAACATTATTCAATCAATTTCTGCCGGAATATGTACGATCAGCCCGATATGGATTTTGTAAACGTTCCCGTCGAGCGAATGAAAGATTTGGCATTTACCATGATTCAGGACAGCCTGCCGGTTTATTTTGCGGCGGACGTCAGTTGGAACATGGACAAAGATCACGGAATCATGGCGGAGAATCTGTTTGACTACGAATCGGTGTTTAATATCAATTTAAAAATCGGCAAAAAAGAGCGGTTTCAATATCGCCTTTCCACGCCGAATCATGCGATGGCGTTCATCGGCGCCGATATGCAAAATGGTAAACCAAACAAATGGTTAGTCGAAAATTCTTGGGGCAAGGATGCCGGAAGTGGCGGACTCTGGGCAATGTATGACAAATGGTTCAATGAGTACGTTTTCGTTGTCATCATTCCAGAGAAATATTTGCCGGAAGACCTAAAGACGATCCTGAAGACGAAACCGGAGGCGATTCCGGCATGGGATACAATGCGTTCGGCATTTTCAAAGTAATTTAATTCGGATGAGAACAGTTCAATACCTCATCTTCTTTTCTATTGCCCTGACCATTTTAGGTCTCGTCAATTATTATATCGGTATTCGCGGCTGGCAAGCGATTCCCGAGGGAACTGTCAGCCGCGGCGTTTACAGCGCCGTGATTGTATTTTTGGCGATTTCATACATCGCCGCAAGACTTTTGGAGCGCGCCTGGCAATCTCCAGTAACAAGCACATTGACGTGGATCGGATCGCTCTGGATGGGCGCGATGATCTATTTTCTGATGATTGTCTTTTTGCTGGATTTGGCGCGATTTTCCAATCATTTTCTGCATTTTTATCCAGCGTTTATAACGGCTAATTATACCAAAGCGAAATTCACTACTTTTTTGATATCCTGCGGGATCGTTTTCCTGATCGTTCTCGTCGGTTTTATCAACACACGAATTCCTAAAGTGACGACGCTCGATCTACGCATTCACAAAAAGGTCGATGGTTTCAAAACGCTGAACATCGCCGCCGCCAGTGATTTGCATTTGGGAAAGTTGGTAGGAGCCGGGCGTGTCCGTGCGATGACAGATATCATGCGCAGATTAAATCCTGACATCGTACTGTTTTCCGGTGATATTCTCGACGAAGACATAGCGTCGGCAGTTTGCAAAAATATTTGTGTCGGTTTGGAAAACGTTCACCCGCGATTCGGATTCTTTACCGTTCCGGGCAACCACGAACATTATGGTGGAATAACGCGTGCGCTATCTTATCTGACCGAGCAACATATCACCGTGTTGCAAGATAAAACCGTGAAAATTGGCGACTCGTTCTACATCGTCGGTAGAGAAGACCCCGGACACGGCGGCAATCCGGAAAACAGGCGAAAGCCTCTAAAAGAACTTCTCACGGGCATTGATTTGACCAAGCCGATCATTCTCCTCGATCACCAGCCGCTTCATCTGGAAGAAGCCGCGGAAAACGGAGTCGATCTACAAATTTCCGGACATACGCATCACGGGCAACTCTGGCCTTTCAACTATATTACGAGTATGACTTACGAGATCAGCCGTGGCTACAAGTTGATAGAAAAAACGCATTTTTACGTATCGTCCGGTTTCGGAACGTGGGGCCCGCCGATTCGGACAAATAGCCGGCCGGAGATTGTAAATATTCGGTTGACATTTGATTGAAAAGGGTTGGTTGGGTAGGATTAGGTAGATTGGGTTGAATAGGTTGATTGAGGCGGAACACGAAACCCTGAACTCTGAACAAGAAAATAGAAACTTATGAGCGCTGAACTAAAAATTGCCAAACAAGCCGCACGTGAAGCGGGGCAAATACTAATGAAATATTTCCGTGGAATTTTTTCCGTCAGACAAAAAAGCCCCGACAATCCGGTGACAAATGCAGACATCGAAGCCGACAAATATCTTAAGTCGCAATTATTGGGGAGTTTTCCGAATGATGGTTGGCTATCGGAAGAAACGAAAGATCCCGAATCTTCGGTACGACTTTCCAAAGAAAGAGTCTGGATCGTCGATCCACTGGACGGTACGAAAGAATTCATCGCGGGGCGACCAGAATTTGTTGTCTCAATCGGTCTCGTGAAGAACGGAGATCCGATCCTTGGCGTGCTTTTCAATCCTGCGACCGACGAAATGTTTTCTGCAGATGAAGACGAGCCTTCCAATCTGAATGGAAGAGTGCTCGCAATTTCCCACGCCAAATTACTTTCCGAATCAACACTGATCGTTAGCCGGACGGAAGAACGCAATGGATTGTGGAATCCGTACCGGAAATACTTTAAGAATGCGGTGGTTTGCGGAAGCGTTGCATATAAACTGGCGTCTTTCGCCGACGGGCGCGCCGATGCGTTTATCAGTTTGAACCCTAAAAATGAGTGGGATGTCTGCGCTGGAGACTATCTGATTCGTCGGGCGGGCGGAATAATCACGACGCGAACCGGCAAACCTATCGTTTACAATCAACCGAATCCACACATTCCCAATGGAATCATTGCTTCATTGCCAAATCTCGCTCCGGCTCTGCTACTGCGGTTCGGAAGATAAAAAGTGCCTGTTTTTCGGTTCATATCTGCTTAGATTTTACCCATGACCGAACCTGAAATCCAATATGTCGATGTTTCTTTTCCGATTGCTCTGAGGCGGAGTTTTTCTTATCGGATTCCAAAGGAATGGTCAGTCGAACTTTTCCCGGGACAACGCGTCGTTGCGCCGCTGAAAAAAACCGCCGCTGTTGGCTACATCTTGCGTATTTTTTCAAAGAAACCTGAAGGTTTTGAGACGAAGGAAATCTTAGAGATTATCGATTTTCATCCAGTTTTTCCACCTGAACTTTTTTCGTTTCTAAAGAAAGTATCGGAATATTATCTATCGCCATTCGGGAAGGTTCTCTCGGCGGCAATTCCACCGGAATATCAAACACAGAAAAGCCGGAAACTGGTTGTCACCCGGAATGTAGAATCAGCAATTCCATCCGAATATGAGGCGCTTTATCGGAAAATTAAGGAAAAAGGCGAGATTTTACTCTCTGGATTAAAGCGCACGTTTGACAATGAAATCTTGCGAAAAGGCGTCACATCGCTAAAGCGGCTCGGATTGATTACCGAATATCCAGTTTTCCACCAACGCCATCAACGCGGTCTGATTGAAAAGAGCATTCAACTCGCGCCGGATTTTTCTGCGACTCTGGAGGTATTGGAGGCGATGCAAAAAAAGTCGCCGCGCCAATGGGAATTACTGGACACTTTATTGAAACAGAACGGCGAACTAAATGGTAACAATTTGAAATCGTTTTCTCCCGCATGCATTCAGGCTCTGGCGGGAAAAGGAATCGTTTCCATCCATCAAACAGACGTTTCACTCGATCAACTTTGGAATGAGTTTACAGAGAAGAAAAAAGATATTTCGCTGATGCCAGAACAGGAATCGGCTTTTCAAACGATGAAAACGGCTATCGATGCCGGAAAATTTTCACCATTTTTACTCGAAGGCGTCACCGGTAGCGGAAAGACCGAAGTCTATATCCGGCTTATCGAGTATGCGCTATCTATCGGGAAAAGCGCCATCGTTCTGGTTCCGGAGATTACGCTGACGACGCATCTTGCCGCCCGGTTTCGCGGCGCGTTTCAGGACAAAATAGCGATCTGGCATAGTCAATTGGGTCAATCGCAACGCGGTTCCGTCTGGCAGGCGATTTTGAGGGGCGATTTTCCAGTAGTCATCGGAGCGCGGAGCGCACTGTTTCTTCCTCTGCAAAATCTTGGGTTGATCATCGTTGACGAAGAACAGGATTCGTCATTCAAACAAAATGGTCAGGATCCGAAATATCACGCTCGAGATGCGGCAATGCTGAGAGGCGTTGAAAGTAAATCAGTCGTCGTTCTCGGTTCGGCAACGCCCAGCCTCGAAACCCAGTATAATGCGATTACCGGGAAATTCCAGAAAATCGATCTGCCGAAACGATTTGCGAAATCGCCGACCGCTCTCATTCATGTCATTGATATGAAAGAAGAATGGCGAACGACCGGCGTTTACAATAATCCGATTTCCGATTTTTTGCTCAATAAAATCAAAGAGAAAATCGCACTCGGCCAACAGGTTCTTCTGATGCAAAATCGGCGCGGCTATTCGAATATTTTACTTTGTGCTCAATGTGGCTGGTCGCCAGTCTGCCGGAATTGCGACATTTCAATGACTTATCACATCAAGAGCAAGCGGATTCAGTGCCATTACTGCAATTTGACCCAGTATCCGCCGAGTTCCTGTCCGCAGTGCGGCGGAACAAAATTTTTATATCCGGGATACGGTACGCAAAGAGTCGAAGCGGCGTTGGCGGAAGCGTTTCCCGAATATTCAATTGGTCGGTTGGACATCGATACGGCGCGTGAAAAGGGTTTTTCACTAAATGTCATGAATCAATTTGAGCAGAACCAGATCTCAATTCTCGTCGGAACGCAGATGATCGCCAAAGGACTCGACTTTCCCAATGTTTCTCTGGTTGGTATTTTGAACGCAGACATCGGACTGTATTTGCCGGATTTTCGGGCGCGGGAGCGCGTTTTTCAACTGTTGTATCAGGTTTCGGGGCGCGCCGGACGCGGCGATATTCAAGGCGAGATCGTTTTACAAACGTTCAACTCACAGGATTTTACGATTCAATGCGCCATTCAGCAAAATCTCTCGAAATTTTCTAACTACGAACTCAACGAGCGAAATCCACTGAACTATCCACCATTCAGTCGGATCGCATTGGTGTCGATTTCCGATCTCAATTCCCAGCGCGCCTCCGATGTAGCCGACAACGTCGCCGAATTCTTGCAACAGAAGAAAAAACACATTGCACTACTTGGCCCCGCGCCCGCGCCGCTTGGAAAGATTAAAAACCGCTACCGGTATTCGATCATTTTGAAATCCAGAAAAGAACGCGATCCAAACGGAATCCAACTGCGCGGATTGTTACATTCTCTGATCGTATCGCCGTCATGGGAAGAACTCAACCGTCGGGCACGGATCACCATCGATATAGATCCGCTGAATTTGCTTTGATGCGACTCGTCGCAACGATCATTTTTCTCGTTACTTTGATGGTGCGCTTTACACTTGCAACCTCGATTCAGATTTCCCGATCTGAAAAATATGCCGAACTGGGAAAGTTCACGGAAATTACCATCTGTAACGCTCTGCCGAAAATGGAAAAAACTTTTGGTAAAACAGACCGACCAATTCATTTCATTTTGGCTGGTTCGGATTCCGAATTCATTCGATATACCAGATCTCGACTGCCGGATTGGGTTGGTGCGGCGACGATTTTTCCGCCGGGAATCGTCGTGATGAAAACGCCGGACTATGCGCACACGACCCTGCGTCAATACCGGACGACGATTCTGCACGAACTGACGCATGTGATGCAGGGACAATCCGTTCCACTGAATTTGACGCCGGTCTGGTTTTCGGAAGGACTCGCGGTTTATCTCTCAGAGGAATTTAATTCGCAGAGTCGCGTCATAGTTTCACTTGCCATGGCGAAAAAACGGTTGATTCCGCTTGCTCAATTGTCGGATTTCCTCCGACTCGGTTCATCAACCGCAGAACTCGCCTACTCCGAAAGTGGTACACTGATCGAATATCTCGCAGTCGTCTATGGCGAGACATTATTTCAGGAAATTCTTAACGCAATGAAACACGGCAAAGATTTTGAAACCGCCCTTGCGCTGGCGACAAATATCGAACCGGCGGATTTTGAATTTCATTGGAGAGAATATTTATCTAAAAATTATCAGTGGGTATTTCTGCTGGATATTCAATATATTTTATGGGTCGTTATGACGATTCTCGTTGTTTTGGCATGGCTGAGCATTCGGAAAAGAAACAAAACGACCATTAAAAAATGGGATGAACAGGAACAGAAAGAGCAAATTTATTTGGGGAAAATGTAAGACCGGCGTTTTTGTGTTCATTTTGACGATCGGCGCTTCGGCAGGATTCGCACAGGCGTTGTTTCAGGGCTTGAATTTTCCGATCAATTCGCGTTCTTGGGGAATGGGCGCGGCGACATCGAGTTTGAACAACGACGGTTCAGGAATGCAATCCAATCCGGCGACAATATCGATGACTGCTAACGGCTGGCAGATCAACTACACGTCGTTCGCCGCCGATATTTCTTATTCGACCGGATACCTGACAACGTCGGCGCCTTTCGGTGGAAATATCGCACTGATGAGCCATTTACTCAATTACGGCTCGTTTGTAGAGCGCGATGGGGAAGGAAACGAGACCGGCGATTTTTCGGCTAACGATTTTGATCTGACCATTGCTTACGGATGTCAAATGACGCGTCGGTTCAGTCTTGGCATCTCATCAACGTACATTCGATCGGTCATTGGAAGTTTATCGGCAAATGCGCTTCTCGGTTCTTTTGGCATCATGTACTACGATCGCGAATCGACGCTTTCTATCGGCGCCAGTTACCATCATTTTGGCGTGATGTTGTCCGGTTTTAACGATCAGAAAGAGACTCCGCCCGCGACGCTCGCTTTGGGAATTTCCAAAAAACTTGCCCATCTGCCAATGATCATTTCTGCAGATGTTTATCGTACAAACAAAGAAAAAATCGTTGGCAAAATCGGCGGTGAGTTCGTCTTTGGTAACAGATATTTTCTCCGCTGGGGAACTTCGACTCGGCGGTTCGATCTTCAGGGGCGTCAGACATTCACGAATTTTCTGGCGGCTTCATCTATTGGCGCCGGAATGATTTGGCGGACTTTTCGGTTTGATTTAGCGTTTGTCAGCCGGGGAGACGCGGGAACGATCTCGTCCTTAAGCATTTCTCAACAATTACCTGATGGGAGTAAAAAATGAAAACTCAAAATGTTCTAAAATCCAGTTTAGCAATTCTCGTTACCAGTTTATTTCTGATCACGTCTTGTGACGATTCAACAAAGTATCGTGCCAGCTATTCACATGACATTCAGCCGATTTTCAATACAAAATGCCTGAGTTGTCACGGAAATGCCGGGCAAAGCAACCTCGAATTGACTTCTTATGAAAAAACGATGAGCGGTGAAAGTAACCACGGACCGATCGTCGTACCGGGAAACGCAGACGGCAGTTTATTGTACGAAGCGGTTTCCAAGCCCGACAACGAGCAAAGCAAGATCACCAATCGGATGCCGCTGGGTACTGATCCACTGACCGTCACTCAGATTCAACTCATCGAAGACTGGATCATCGAGGGCGCCAAAGACAATTAAAACGCGGTAAAACTCTCTGCTTTTCGGGCAGAGAATTTTACCGCGTCGGATGTTTCGGAGAGCGACCGAAACAGTTTTTACCAATTACTATTTTGTGAACGTGAAAATCGCCACAACGTATTCGGATGATCTCGCATAAGCGGCAAGGTATTCGGATGATCCGAATAAGTATCCGACTGTTTCGGCGTTGAAAACTATCGAGAATGAAAGGGTGTTTCCATTAATAGTGTACTGTTGGCCGATTCCGATTTGTTGTGATGCTAGCGCCGGATAAAGCAATAAATAACCAGAATTAGTTGTCCACGAATATACTACCGTCGTCGTGTCGAGTACGAGGGAACCCGCTCCGCTTGAAGCGTCTAATGCAAACGACCAACCCTGCTGAATGAATTGCGATGGAATGGAAATACCATTGACGTTCAAACCGGTGAGATTCCAGGTACCAGTTAAGTTTGCATCTTTCGCTCCGATGTCCTTGACGAAAGTCGAAACGTATTCGTAACCTTCCTCATAATACTCTTTAACCGACAGTAATGGCGCTGAAAGAGCGTATTCGATTCCTGTCCACATGTCGGAGTCTTCGGTAAGAAGGCTGTTGAGCAAATAATCACCGGATGTCGTCCATGTAAACGGCTGTGATTTGATTTCGGTAGAATCCATGAAAAATGCGGTTGCTGCACCGTCTGAATTCATCGTTACAGTCATTGCTGGAACCCGATCGACGTTATTTGTCGTTGACCGAACTCCCACCCATTTACCAACCAAATTGACGTTCCGATCACCGGTGTATTTGGCATATTTTTCGACAATGGCTTTACCATCCTCTTCGTGAGAAAGCGTTACGGTATTGTTGCCGAATTGGTATGTCGCTGTGAAAACGTCACCGTCACCGGGCGTAACTGTCAGGGCATCGTCTTCTGTGCTCCATGTGAAAGAACCGTTTTCTTCGCTCCGTAAATGTGTGCCGGTTCCGTCGTCATTCATCTCAATGATCGCGCCACGCGTTATCTTTGCACCGTCAACGGTTGTTGTAACGAGATGCCATTTCCCGACAAAAGAATCGTCGGTTACATCGGTCGAGTCGATTGGTTACTCATCTTTCGGACCAAAGAGATCCTCGAGACAGCCGTTCAACATCAGCGCCATTGCCGATAAAAAGATTATCAGGAATAAAGTTTTCCAAAACCTCTATGGACTATTGTGACACAA
>PEYN01000034.1:0-642 GCA_002774355.1 Candidatus Marinimicrobia bacterium CG08_land_8_20_14_0_20_45_22
TGTTAAGTCGAACCCGAATGCTCTTTCCCAGTTACCAAAACTCTTCCCTTCGACTTGACATAAGTTGAACGATTCCGACCGAACTTAAGTCAAGTCGCTTAGGTAACAGAATGTGAAATATTTATCTGTGAAATATCGCGACTTAACTCAAGTTCTCCTATTTATTCTAGATTTTTCCTTTGTCATTTTATCGATTTTCCGGTTATCTTACGATTGAATGTTATCTAACTTTTCATAGAGAAGAAAACATGAATCCAATCCAAATGGTACAATTATCAGAACTCCCACCGAAGAAGGAATTCCAGCCGGGAATTCGACGTGCGCCGAATCGCGGCTATTTCCTTTCGCAAGCCGAAACCGTTCTGGCTCTGAAAAACGCCCTGCGCTATGTGCCGCCGGAATGGCACGCCACGCTTGCGCCTGAATTTCTCGAAGAATTGCACACGATGGGACGCATTTACGGTTATCGCTTCCGCCCGGAAGGACGCATCTGGGGCAAGCCTGTTGACAAATATAAAGGCATTCTCGCCGCCCGCGCCTTTCAGGTGAACATCGACAACAATCTCGATTTCGAAGTTGCGCTTTACCCATACGAATTGGTGACTTATGGCGAAACCGGGCAGGTTTGTCAGAACTGGATGC
>PEYN01000034.1:667-11582 GCA_002774355.1 Candidatus Marinimicrobia bacterium CG08_land_8_20_14_0_20_45_22
ACTGGATGCAGTATTTACTCATTAAAAAATTTCTCGAAGTCATGACGGAAAAACAGACACTGGTCGTCAGTTCCGGGCATCCGGTCGGCCTTTTCCCATCGCATGAAATGGCGCCGCGGGTGATTTCGACGAATGGGCTTTTAGTCGGTGAATGGGACAATCCGAACGATTTCCGCAAACTGGCCGCACTCGGCGTCTCGAATTACGGCCAGATGACGGCGGGCGGCTGGATGTACATCGGACCGCAGGGAATCGTTCATGGAACATATATAACATTGCTCAATGCCGGTCGGAAATATCTCGGAATCCCGGAAGACAAGGATTTGGCAGGCATTTATTACGTTACTTCCGGACTCGGCGGCATGTCCGGCGCGCAAGCCAAAGCCATCGAAATTGCCGGCGGAATCGGCGTCATCGCCGAAGTCGATTACAGCCGCATCAAAACCCGCCACGAACAAGGCTGGGTCAAATTAGCTTCTGATAATCTCGCCGAGATCGTCCATTGGATGAACGAATACCGCGCCAAGCGTCAGCCAATTTCTATCGCTTATCACGGCAACATCGTCGATTTGCTCGAATACCTCGATTCCCAAAATATTGCCATTGATTTACTCTCCGACCAAACCTCCTGTCACGCGGTTTACGATGGTGGTTATACTCCGACAGGTGTGAATTTCGAAGAAGGTCGTGCCCTGCTGAAGTCGGCTCCCGATAAATTTCGCGGAAGGGTGGACGAATCTCTGCGGCGGCATTTCCACGTTATCCAGCGGCTGACCGCTAAGGGCGCAAGATTCTGGGATTACGGAAATTCGTTCATGGCGTCGGTTTTCGACGCCGGTGAAAAATCTATCGCCAAAAACGGACATGATACGTCGGATGGTTTCGTTTTCCCGTCATACGTTGAAGACATTATGGGACCGCTTTGCTTCGACCGCGGCTTCGGTCCGTTCCGCTGGGTTTGCCTGAGCCGCAAAGACGAGGATTTGCATAAAACCGATCAGGCGGCAATGGTTTGCATTGACCCAACGCTCAGCTCTCTGCATCGAGACAATCATCATTGGATCGCCACCGCCGAACAAAATAATCTTGTCGTCGGAACGAAATGCCGCATCCTTTACAATGACGAAGAGGGGCGCATCAAAATTGCTCTGAAATTCAACGAAATGGTACGCAAGGGCGAGATCGGACCGGTTTTGCTTGGCCGCGATCACCACGATGTCTCCGGCACGGATTCGCCTTACCGCGAGACTGCCAATATTTACGACGGCAGTCGCTTCACCGCCGACATGGCAACGCAATGTTTCGCCGGGAATGTCGCCCGCGGTATGACGCTCGTCGTCCTATCGAATGGCGGCGGCGTCGGCATCGGTCGCGCAATCAACGGCGGTTTTGGATTATTACTGGGCGGTAGTGAAAAAACCGACAATATTATCAAAAGCGCTCTGTCGTGGGATGTAATGGGCGGCATCGCCCGGCGCAGTTGGGCGCGCAATCCGAATGCCTTTAAAACCGCTGAAAAATGGAATCTTGACCACATCGGAGAAGGACAGATCGCTCTGCCGTTTGAGGCGGAAGAAGGATTGGTGGAAAAAATCGTGGAAAATGTTTGCCTCGAAAATGCATTTCAAATTAAAATATGATGAAAATCATCGAAACTAAGGATAAATAGTATCGATTAAAAAATATCAAGCAACAATATTCTGCATTAAAGATCCGAGATAAGATCATTGAAGGAGTATAAGCGATGAATACAAACAATGAAAAAACTGAAACAAAACGTGGTTTATTACTTGGTGCACGAATTCGGTTTTCGCCCGCTGGAGCAAATGTACGTGAGAGGGCAATAATTCGAATTATTGAGCAAAATCTTGCATGTCTTGATGAGAATCGTAGTCTCAGTATCAAAGAACTTTGTAATTTCATGTGTTTTACCGATCAACCCGCGATCCTAAGAGATGCGGATGTTAGAGAAGGTATTCGTATTCTTCATGATAATAATCGACTTAATGAGTCCAAAGTAGATGATCAAACAGTCTTTTCATTATCAAAGACCGCTCGAGATGAAGTATCTCATTTGGAAAACGAGTGCCAGCGTCGAAACACTTCCATAATAAAAGATTTATTCGGGAAATTAGAAGGCACTTCATCTTCTTATACACTAGCTTTCTTCGATTTACTCGCCAGTATTTTTTCTAAACTGACTGACATGTACGTACAATCTATAACCATGGGAGGGAAAGCGACTACTTTCGCTGATGATCGAATACTTGATTCAACAATAAGTCAAATTTTTAACAATCACACTGTACAGAATAAGACTGGTTTCACTTATGGCGTCAAACGCTTCTTTCGTGAGTCGAAGCCAGAATTCGATGAACTTAAATGGAATATGGCGCAAAATTATTACGTCGCTAAAGCTCTTGGTAGTGACAAAAGTGCCGATTTACTTTCTATTAATGTTTTAAAAGGAGGCAACCTTTACTGTGATACGAATGTTCTCATTGCAGCCTTGGTGCCTGAGTGTCGTCATCATAGCAGTTTCCAAGTACTTCTAAGGTCATGCGAAGTAATGGGAATGTCTCTCCGGGCTGCATATATAACTATACAAGAGCTAAGGTCGGTTATTTACTCGTATGGTGAACTTCTCATTAAAGTTGCTGACAAAATCCCTCGCGAAACCAGTTTAAAAGTAAGAAATTTTCTATTTGAATCCTACTTGGCCGAAAAAGATCGTGATCCCGAAATTACAGTTGATTCATTTTTGTCACAATTCGAGCACATGGTGGATCGACTTGAGGCCGACTTAAAAATATCCATTGTTGACAACCAAATGTTTGATGCCATAGCTCGAGATGCAGCTACTAAGACTCTTAGTTATGAACTGGTTTCTCAATATGAAATATCACGCGGTCGAAAAAAAGGAGAAAACGCTGCAATTCACGACGCCGAGCTGATAATATTTGTAAGAAAAGAAAATGAAGCAAACAGAAAATCTTGGATTATCACGTTGGATACATCTCTTGCAACATGGCAAGAAAAACGCGAAAATGAAATTTGTAAGTTATTAACACTTGATGCTCTTCTGCAGTGGCTGGCTCCGAGCGCCTCAGGTACTGAAGATGAAGATCACCTTGCAAAGATATTTTCCGAATCATTACGATATAAAATGCTACCTCGGGATGTCTTCTTTGATCTTCGTGACTTTCAAATATTTGCAGAGATGGGAATTGAGACAGGACAACTTCCATCAGACGATGTAGAGGCCTGCATAAGAGAAATTCGTAAGGTTAGCGTGAATCTTGATCCATCAAAACCAGCCGATCGTGAGAAGATGAATCTAATAATCCAGCGCTATTTCGCAGATCCTGGCACAAAGTACCAGCACACGATTCATGAATTACAGGCTAATTCTGATACCTTAAATAAAGAACTGGATCAAGAGAAACGTCTACGGATTGATGCAGAAATAAAATTTAATGACCTTGCAATAAAAAGCGAGGAAATGTCCAAACAGATCGAAACAGAAAAATCTGCTCTTTCTAGTGCAATGTCACGCATCAAAAACCTCGAAGATTCAAAGTTCGAACAAGAAAAAACTGACAAACATAAACAACTAGTCACATCAGTAATTCGGAGGTCGCTTTTTGCTTTGATGTTACTGATAATTCTCGAACTCATAATAGGTTATTTTGCCTGGCGCTATGGTGAGGGTGAAAACTTATTCCTAAAACTTACAAATGCATGGGTGTGGTTGTGTCTTGGATTTGCTTGCATTGCGGTAATTTATAGGTTTATTTTAATGGGTAGAGATCGAATGCGTTTATTAAAATGGTGGAAGGGAGAAACCGACTAGATGAGTAAATTTCATGCCATATATTGTCTTTATAAATGACTTGCAAAATAAATTAGAGCGCAAATGAAAAGGGGCATTAACCTTCGGACTTGCCCTAGGTATAGCCCCATATCGTGATGAGTAATTTTAACACAAGTTTTAACAATTGTCAATAGGAAATATTGATTGAAAATGAGTTCATGAAAAATTTACATTTTACAAGGAAAACTTTTAACATTAAAATCTTGAGATTCGCATGAACAAACGCGTCGTCGTCGCGATGAGTGGCGGAGTGGATTCATCGGTTGCCGCCTGCCTACTGGCTGAAAAAGGATTCGACGTCATCGGTCTGACCATGCGCATCGGGTTGCCCGATCTGGAAAACGGATCTCACGTAGGTATTGGAGAACAGATCATCGCCGACGCCAAACGTGTTGCCGATAAACTCGGAATACCGCATCTCGTACTGGATTTGGGCAAGCAGTTCCATGAGCGCGTGATTGCCAATTTTATCAACGAATATCTCGCCGGAAGAACGCCGAATCCGTGCGTGCGATGCAACGAATTCCTGAAATTCGGCGATCTGCTCCAAAAAGCGCTTGCACTCAACGCCGATTATCTCGCAACCGGTCATTATGCGCGCAATGTTAGACGAAACGGCGTTTACTATCTTAAGAAAGCCATCGACCTAAAAAAAGACCAATCCTATTTCCTCTACCGCCTGTCGCAGGAAAAACTCCAGCGCATTCTATTTCCATTGGGCAATTTTACCAAAGAACAGGTACGTTTTATCGCCCGAAACCGCGAATTGCCTGTCGCTAAAAAACCGGAAAGCCAGGAAATTTGCTTTATATCCGGTTCGTACCGCGACTTTCTGGCGAGTCATTTAGAACATGAACTCGAGCCGGGAAATATCGTCGATGAAAATGGAAAATTCCTCGGCAGACACAAAGGAATCCCGTTTTACACGATCGGCCAGCGCGAAGGCTTGAACATCGCATGCGGTTACCCGGTGTTCGTACAGTCGCTCGATCCGAAGACTAACACGATCGTCGTCAGCCGCCGGGAAGGTTTAATGCGCACGACTTTCTCAGTCGCCGATGCGGTTTATCCTTCGGGCATATTGACCGGGCGAACGCTTTTGGATGTCCGGATTCGCCACCAGTCGCCCGCCTCAAGCGCATGGGTGACGCCGCTTTCAGAAACAACCGCGGAATTCGTGTTTAAAAAACCGCGCTTTGCCATCACGCCCGGACAATCGGCAGTTTTTTACAAGCGAGAAACCGTCGTAGGCGGCGGCGTCATTGATAAAGTTATCGAACAAGAAAAATGATACGAAACCATTTATTTAAAACAAAGATCAGCCCGCTTTTCACCGAAGACGCCGGAAATTGCTCTGAAAATATTTGGGGCGTTGCTAGTTTTGATCTGGGATAAATGAGGAGAAACAAAAAATGGCAAAGGTAAAAACGAGGTGTTTGCAGTGCGGAAGATATCTTACATCCAGAGAAAACTGTGATTTTCACGGCGTCTGCGAACGTTGTTTCGATGCCATGAGCCCGAACGAAAAGGTTGAACTCCAACTTGGCTGGACTCTGCGTCACGACGGGGCGGAAAACCAGACTATTGACGGACATTCGCTCATTTGTCCGCTCTGTGGACACAATCGGTTCTGGAAAAGGAAGACTGTTTTGATCACTCCAGCGGCGGCGGCATGGAATTTTCTATGGGCAAGTAAAAAAGCGGTCAATTACATTTGCGACCAATGTGGTTACATCTTTTCATTTTTACGAGAACCGACAAAACCCTAAACGAAGGGAGAAAAACATGAAAAGCATTTTAATCATTGCTTTCTTTTATTTCATCATTTCTTTGATTTCATCCCCAGGCGTTTCCACCGAAATGAAAGTCGTCAGCAAAGTCAATCTTCAGCGTTATCTTGGGAAGTGGTACGAAATCGCTACGATTCCTCAGCGTTTCCAGAAAGGATGCGTTTGCGTCGTTGCGGAATACACGCCTAAAGCAGATGGCACTATCATGGTTGACAACTCCTGTCACAAGAAGACGCCGGATGGTAAGTTCTCACGCGTCGTTGGCAAAGCCAAAGTCGTTCCGGGCGCCAACAATGCCAAACTGCGCGTCAGTTTTTTCCGTCCGTTTTGGGGCGATTACTGGATCGTCGAACTCGATCCGGATTATCAGTGGGCGGTTGTTAGCAATTCAAAAGGCTCGACCTGTTGGATTCTCTCACGAACACGCCAGATGGATGATGCGCTTTATGCTGATCTGGTGGAACGTTGCCGGACAAAAGGGATTGACGTCAGCCGATTATTGAAAACGTTGCAGGAATGCGGGCGCTGAAAAAGTATTCCCACTGCGTTAAATTATTTAACAAAGCTGAAATAGCACCTTGAGAATGTGGAAAATTGTATTTAAATGAAGGACTATTTTTCTACTGATAAAAGCTTTTTTATCAAGTACCCTGCTAGATAAACGGGAATGTAAATTCTCGTTCCGGATCGTTCTGTATTTCGGGCGCTGAAAATGAACGACCGTTCAGGATGATATCGTTCCTCAAAGACATTAAGGCTTTTTGATTGCGTCACATTTCCTGATTTTACTTCAACAGGAAACACTTTCTCATTCGCCTCCACGACGAATTCAATTTCTGCCGTGCGACCTTCCCAGCAAAACAAATCTTTCAAACCGGCGGATTTCAGTTCCTCTGCGACAAAATTCTCGACAATATACCCTTTATAATTTCCAAAGTCGTAGTTCAAAATCGTATTAGGTGAAATATTCGTCATCGCGTTCAGCAAACCCACATCAAAAAAATAGAGTTTAAACCGGTTTTGTTGCGCATAACCCATCAACGGTTTTTCAGCGCGTTCAATGATAGAGTTGCGAATGATGAGATTTGCTTTTTCGAGCCACGCGATCGGTGAAGATAACCGTTCATATCCGCGATGACCCGGCACGGCATCTTTAAACTGGAATTTATTAGCCGATCCATCCAGCGTCTGAGACAGTTGAAGCGGCACATTCCGCCACAGACGTTCGATTTGGAGCGCATTCATCTTTCCACTGTGTTTAGCAATATCGGATAGATAGGAATCAAGCAGGTTTTTCTGAATTTGTCTGACTTTCGAATACGCCTCGTATAGATTCGTCATATTAGTCCGAAATGTCTCGACAGCCGCCGGCATACCGCCGACAATCAGATATTGTTTCCATAATTCCCATAATTTTTCATGTGCGATTTCCAAAAGCGGCGTAGAAAAACTATACTCTCGTAAAAGATTAACCAATTGATCTTTCTCCAAACCAATCAGAAATTCCTCAAACGACATCGGATGTAAATCCAGAAAAGTGACTTTTCCAACGGGAAACGAATCCCGGTTCAAAGACACACCCAGCAAAGAACCGGCGGAGCAAATGGCCAAATGTGGTATTTTTTCGCAGAAATATTTCAGGCTGGTGAGTGCTTTAGGGCACCGCTGAATTTCATCGAAAACCAGTACATCTTTTTCAAAATCAATCTTACTTTCGATATAAAGTTGGAGTTCGTTCAGAATTCTCTGAGGATTAAGGTCAACTTCAAATAATCTTTCAAGTCGGGAATCTTCTTCAAAATTAACGTAATGGCAATGAGCGAACTCCGCCGCACCGAATTCCTTTAGAACATATGTTTTCCCAACCTGACGCGCGCCGCGAAGAAGAAGCGGCTTACGCTCCGGATCAGTTTTCCACGCTTTTAATGACCGGCTAATGCTTCTTTTCATAGGGGTAATATGAGCAAATTGTGTACTTTCTGCAAGGACTTTCTACATAAGATGTGTACTTTCTGCAAGGACTTTATATACAATCTGTGTACTTTTTGCAGGGACTTTGGAAATCTGGAAGTATAAAACCAGCATCTACCGGAGTGGTCAACGAGTTATGACTGCGATTTCTCCGGTTCCGGCGAATCGGTTTGGTTCATAAGGATTTCCACCGGTGTGAGATATTTTTTCTTATTGTTACATTCTTTACAGGCGGGGACGACATTGCTTTTAACGCTTTTCCCGCCGCGGACGATCGGAACGATGTGATCCATCGTCAGTTCTTCCGGTTGAAATTTCTGCCCGCAATAATAACAAATTCCCGCCGCGAGTTTCTGCTTCCACCAGCCGGATTTGCGCAATTCTTTAGCCTTTGCCTTCTCGCGGGCAATGTGTTTTTCGTCGCGCTCGATGTTAATCCAGTCGGTCATTGTTTCTTCTGCTCTAAAAACCATTCATATAATTCAGGATTGTCATACGTTGCCGTCCATGAATCATGTTCGGCTGACGGATAAACGGTGAATCGCACGTTTCCGCCGCAGGCTTTCAGCGCCGCAACCATCTCTTCAGATTTGTGAACAGAAACGATGCGGTCTTTCGCACCATGAAACGCCCAGACCGGGACGTCTTTAATCTTGTAAACTTCCAGCGGATTTCCTCCGCCGCAAATCGGAGCGATTGCCGCAAAACGCTCGGGATGTTCGATAGCCCACGCCCATGTCGCATAACCGCCCATGCTCAAACCGGTCAGATAAATTCGGTTCCGATCCACGCGAAATTTCGATACAATCTCGTCAAAAAGCGCATCCAACGTATCTTGCGACCACCAGCGATTCACCGGACATTGCGGCGATACAGTGATGAACGGAAAATCAGGCTTTTGTTTGACAATTTTTGGAATGCCATGCCGCTTCACGAGCGATAAATCGTTGCCGCGCTCACCGGCGCCATGTAAAAAGATGATCAGCGGAAATTGCGAATTGCTTTTCTGATATTTTTTAGGAAGAAATAGCAGATATTGACAGTGAATCGTCTTGCTGACCTTTTTCCGAAAAGTCTGCGGCGTTTGTCCCACTTTCGGCTGAGTCGTCAATCCTGTCATCGCATCAGAATTTAATGAATCCGAAAGTCAGTTTGTAACGAATTTCTTCTGGATAATTTTTCTAAGAGGCTTTCTTCTATCGTCCAAAACTGACTATATTTCGGCGTATGAAAAATGAGACGGAAATTCGGCAACCTTTTGTCTATCTCGCCCGCCCGGACGGATTTCTTCCTTTTTTAAAGACGATCGACGCGCAGATGGATTTGGCTAAATGGATCGATCAGATCGATCTACACGCAGAATTAACGCCAGACGATCGGCAAAAGATCGAACTCTTTGGCGATTCGACGTTTTGGTCCGGCATTTCCGATCCGAGTGATTTCCAGATGATTCTTGAAACGCTGAAATCTTACCGCCACTGGACGCGCGAAGTCTCCGCCAGTTTAAAATTCAATCTCCTCAAACAAGATAAAACCGGTCAGAAAATGCGCCGCGAATTGATGTCTCTTCTGCAACAATTTGCAGATCGTATTCATCCATGTGCTGTTTTCCGAAAAGTCACTGCTCGTCGAAGCAAGACCGGAATTTCTATTCTGGGTTTCGGACTGGAATTTATCAGCCGGCGTTTGCATCATTTTTTATCCGACGATCAGCCGTTTCCGCTGGTTTGCTACGTCGTTAGCATCGGACCGGAAATCGAGGAAGTCGTGCGCGATTTCTCAACCGGCGGCGATGTTTTTCAGACATATTTGCTGAACGGACTCGGTTCAGGAGCCGCCGATCTCGTCGCTTACAATCTCCAAAAATACATCGAACACCCAAACGGCAGTCGGCTGAAACGACTCAGTCCCGGTTTTCACGATTGGGCGCTCACCGATCAACTCGTCATTTTTCAACTGTTAAAACCGGAAAGTACCATCGGCGTTCGGCTGACGGACGCATGTCTGATGCATCCGCTTAAATCCACTTCTGGAATCATGCTCCCGCTGGACAAATTATCTGTCACGTCAAGCAATTTCACACATCATTTTTAGAGGATTTTTATGTCAATCAAAAAACAACTCGGAAAACAAATTCTCGTCATCGCAGAACCGCAAAACGCTATCGCAAAAACAGTTGAAGCCGCCAACAGTGCGCAACCATTTTTTCTCAACGTCGATTCACCAGAAATGGTTGTTGCGGCTCATCAGGCATTCACCGATTCCGGCGCAGACATCATCCTTACGAATACAGCCGGCGCGCTGAGACCGGTTTTTCAACAAATCGGCCGCGAAAATCTTATCGAAGCGGTCAACGTTCGCGGCGTAGAAATCACGCGGAAATGCGCCGGTGAAGCGCAATTCGTTGCGGGTCATGTCCAAACAATCGGCTTAAAAATCGAACCATTCGGAGAAATCGAATTTGACGAGGCCGTCCGGATTTATTCGGAGCAAATCCGATTTCTGGTGAGCGCAGGAATCGACCTGCTCGTCATCGATTCTTTGCACACCATTCAGGAAATGCGCGCGGCCACGATCGCGGCGAATTCGTTGAGAAATGCTATTCCGCTGGCGGTTTTTTCCAAATTCGACAGCGAAGGAAATACAGACGATAAAATGACCGTAGAATCCTTCGCTACAATTCTCGACGGTTTACAGGTCGATAGCATCGGAATTCTCCAAAATTCACCAACCAAATCCATTTTCCGGCGACTGATGAATGCGACCAATCGTCCGATCTCCATTCGATTTCTCCCGGAAATTGGCGATGAAATCGAAAAATCCGTAGCGGCTTTTACCGAACTCGGTGCGGCAATGGTCGGCGCAGAAATACCGGAACAGGTTCGTGCCGTCGCATCGGCGGTTCGCGGACGGGAAATCGTTCGGGCTCCCAAGCCGAATCTTCGGCTTCCGCTGAGAATCGCAAGCCGCTCGCGCGTCGTGTGCATCGGCGATGGATTGCCGTTCGTCAAAATCGGCGAACGAATCAATCCAACTGGTAGAAAAATGTTGGCGGCTGGAATTCGCGACGGCAATTTTGATTTATTGCTGAAAGACGCTATCGCGCAGGCAGAATCGGGAGCGGACGCGCTCGACGTCAATGTCGGCATCCCGATGATCGACGAACCGGCGACGATGAAATCTGTCGTTTCGGAAATCCAACGTACGGTTTCGATTCCGCTGGTTTTGGACAGCGCGGCGGCAAACGTCCTCGAATCCGGCCTCAAGGTTTATGCCGGAA
>PEYN01000035.1 GCA_002774355.1 Candidatus Marinimicrobia bacterium CG08_land_8_20_14_0_20_45_22
CGCGGGCATTATCAAAAGACGATATTGCCCAAGCCGGAGGTTTTATCAACCGTTCCGCGTCGCTACGGCTTATACGGTGCAGGTCGGGAGCAATTCGAGTCGGCGTTGGATGCGATCGAAAAGCCCGACGCCATTTTGCTGACGTCGCACATGACTTACTGGTATCCGGGTGTGAAAATGGCGGCTGAGGTTTTGCGGGAACGATTTCCCGTAACACCGCTGATTCTCGGTGGGATTTATGCGACGCTCTTACCTGAACACGCACGGCAGACAATCCGACCGGATTATCTTATCGCTGGCTATGGCGAGAAAAAGGTGCTGATCTTGCTTGATTCTCTTTTTGGGATTTCAAGGGACAATTCGCACCTGCCAGAGTTCGACGAATCCGGCGAATTGCCATGGCATTTTTATTCAAAATTGGAATCAGTCGCCGTATTGACCTCGCGCGGCTGTCCGTACCGGTGCAGTTATTGTGCGTCGAGACTGTTGAACCCTCGGTTCATCCAGCGCAAGCCGGACGACGTAATTTTCGAAATCGTCAACACACATTACCGTTATAATATCCGCGACTTTGCATTTTATGATGATGCGCTCTTTACGAATCGCGACCGGCATATTGTACTGATCCTCAAAGGTGTTATCGATCATGGTGTTCGGGCGCGGTTTCATACGCCGAACGGTCTTTTTGCGCGGGAAATCAATCCGGAACTCGCCGAATTGATGAAAGAGGTTGGTTTTGAGACAATTCGGCTCAGTCTGGAGTCGGTCGCTCCGGAGATTCAACATGCTTCGTCGAATAAGGTGAACAATGATGTATTCATCCAAACGATGAGCGTTCTGGAAAACGCCGGATTTCCGCGGAATCGGATCGAAGTGTATCTGATCGCTGGATTGCCGGAGGAGACGCTGGAACAGGTGATCGATAGCGTTCGCTTTGTCGCCGATCAGGGCGCGATTTCGCGATTGGCATTTTTTACGCCGATCCCAGGGACAGTGGAATGGGAAAAGGCGCGGCGCAAAGGACTCGTTTCCGATGACACCGATCCACTGTTGACGAACAATTCCGTCTTTCCGTTCTATACCGAACCGAACAGAGCGGAGGAGTTTAAACGACTGATTCGATTCACCAACGAAACGAATGAGCGAACACGCCAGCAAACACATTTACAATTGGAGGAATTAGACGATGGGAGCAATTAAATCCAATACAACAGCGCAACCATTTTTCGCACTGATGTTTTCGGAGCGGGAATTATATGATTTAGCAATAAACCGGATTCGGGAAAAATACGGCGAGATAATGGGCGTCGGACCGATTTTCAAGGTTTCGGACTTCACCGATTACTATGAAAAGGAATTTGGGAAAGATTTACAGAAACAGTTTTTTGTGATGAAAGAACCTGTCGATCTGCAGAATTTTGCGCGAGTCAAAATCTGGTCGAACGAGTTAGAAACGGAAACAGCAAAAAGCGATTCCGGGCGGCTCGTGCGAACGATCGATCTCGATCCCGGTTATCTCGAACCATCGAAGTTGGTATTATACTCGACGAAGAATTTCTCGCACCGTGTTTTTGTCACGGATGGCATTTTTGGAGAAGTCACGATGATCTACGAACACGGAAAGTTCAAGTTCCTGCCGTGGACATACCCGGATTATTCGTCAGACGAGAACGTCAAATTCCTGATGGTAATGCGGGACGGGATCGTGCGAGCGGGGAGAAATCAGTTGCGGAAAGGCTTGTCAAACAGATTGTAAGCGTCGTATTTCTCATTCGTTTTTGCATTTTATTCATCAACCGTTTAATAAGCAAGCCTCTTATTAAACAAAAAGCAAAAAACGTTTAATAAGAAAGAGCCAATTCTACCAAGACGGATAACCGATTTGTCCAAAAGATTCGCGATGAGGTTCGTCTTGGAACCAAGCCGGTCGATTCAGCCATTTGTTTCAAACAATAAATTGCATTGATTGGTCAAGTTACCGAAATTTGGTTTGGATGAGTAGTTACCAATTCATAGAAAGAATCCATGATTAAGAATATTCAGGAATGGTATTACCCGGAGAACGTGGAGCGCGCGCTCGCTTTGATGAAAAAAGGTCGCGTGATTCCGTACGCCGGCGGTACGAGTTTTCATCGGGGCGGAACGGTCAGCGCCGTCGGCATGATCAGTTTAAAAAACGTCGGATTGAATTTCATCGAGGAAACCGGTGGCAAAACGACAATTGGGGCTTGCGCCCGATTCAGCAAAATTAGCGAATATGACTTTAGGGATGGGCGAAACATGTTGAAAGTTGCCGTCTCGCTTGCCGCATCAAACTCGCTCAGAAATCTGATTACGATCGGCGGATCGCTAGCATCTTTGCCGGCATGGTCGAACGTTCCGACGCCGTTATTGGCATTAAATGCGGAAATTTCAATAGCAGGAACAAACACGGCAGTTATCGAAATCGAGGATTTTCTCGATACAAAGCCTTTGGATGGCGCGACACTGATAACCGGAGTTTTTCTGCCCAAAGCGCCGGGAATCGGCGTCTATGCGCGATATGCGAGAACGACATTTGATTATGCAATCGCTGATGCGGCGGTTTATGCTGGAATTGTCAGCGGGCGACTGAAAAATGTCCGCATCGCCGTTGGGGACGTTTTTCCGAAAGCCAGACGGTTTCATGAAGTTGAGGAAAAATTAAACGACTCATTATTTGACATAAAGAAAATTACTGCGGTTCTCGATGAAATGAAAATTCAGCCATCTGCGAATCCAACATTTTCGAAGGAATTTCGGGTTAATTTGGTTAAGACGATGGTGAAACGGGCATTTGAACAAATCGGAGAGCAGGCGCATGAAAATTGAATTAATCATTAATCAGATGAATAAAACGCTTGAAGTCCAGCCGGGTGAAACATTGCTCGAGACGTTGAGAGCGAATGGCTACACCGGCGTCAAGTATGGTTGTGGTTCAGGCGATTGCGGCGCCTGTATGGTTTTATTGAACGGCGAACCGGTGAATTCCTGCCAGGTTTTGACCGCGTCAGTCAAGGGCGAATCGGTCACAACGATTGAAGGTGTTGGAACGATAGGTAAGCCGCATCCAATTCAGGAGGAATTGGTCAAAGCTGGAGCGATTCAGTGTGGATTTTGTACGCCGGGCATCGTTTTATCTGCCGTTGCGTTATTGAACCGAAATCCGCATCCGACAGACGAAGAAATAAAAATGGCAATCGACAGTCATCTTTGCCGTTGTACCGGTTATGTAAAAATTATCGAAGGCATCAGAAATGCTTCCAAAAGTGTAAGCGCTCAGGATCCCGAGTTCAAAGTTCCGAATTCAAGACATCAAAAATGAAATGGTTATTTGTATCTGAAAAGAACGGGGAAGGATTGATTAAGCACATCAAACAATCGAATCTTAAAGGACCTAAACACAAATGAGTAAAAAAGAATCGGTCGATACGCGAAGCGCGAAATCCGCCAGTGGTGGAAAGGCTCGGAACTTTTCTATCGTCGGCACTTCTGTCAACAAGATCGACGCGCTGTCACTCTCGACGGGGCGCGCGCAGTTTACGGATGATTTTTCCATTCCAAATACGGCGCATATCAAACTGTTGTATTCGCCGCATGCGCATGCAAAAATTAAAATGCTTGATATATCGGAAACGCTTAAAGTTCACGGTGTTATCGATATTATTCATCATGGGAATGTTCCGGAGATTTTCCACACCACCGCAGGTCAAGGCTATCCGGAACCGTCGCCTTACGATACGCTAATGTTCGATTCGACCATGCGATTCGTCGGCGACCGTGTCGCGGCTGTTCTGGCGGAGACGCCGGAGATTGCCGAAGAAGCCCTTTCCAAGATCAAGGTCGAATATGAAATTTTACCGGCGTTGTTGGATTTCGAAAAAGCGATGGATGATGATGCGCCAAAATTACATTTGGAGAAAGGGAAGGGCTATCTCATTGGTGCACCCTATTTCCCTGAAAAAAACATTGCCGCGAAAATCCTGATCGACGTCGGTAATCTGGAACAAGGCCTGAGTGAAAGCGACCTGACTTTTTCAGAGACATTTTATACTCATTATGGTTCACATGCCGCGTTAGAACCCAATGCGGTGCTTTCGTACTTCGATGAACGCAACCGTTTGGTCATCGTGACGTCAACACAGGTTCCGTTCCATGCCAGGCGAATTTGTTCGCATCTTCTTCAGATTCCGATTCGGCAGATCCATGTTATCAAACCGCGCATCGGCGGCGGATTTGGTGGAAAACAGGAAGTTTTTCTCGAATATATTGCCGGTATGTTCACGCTAAGAACCGGCAGGCCAGCGAAAATCGTATTAACGCGGGAAGAGGTTTTTATCTCCTCACGGACGCGACATCCGATGCGGGTTAATGTTCAGGCGGGAGTTCAAAAAGATGGGACGATTCACGCCATTGCGATAAATGCGCTGATGAATACAGGCGCTTACGGAGCGCACGCGTTAACGGTTTTGTCGAATGCCGGATCGAAAGTGCTTCCGTTGGTCAACAAAGCGCCGCATCAACGTTTCAACGGAATAACGGTCTATACAAATCTTCCCGTCGCCGGAGCCTATCGCGGTTATGGCGCAACGCAGGGCTATTTTCCCCTCGGACAAATGATGGATATCATGGCGCGGAAACTCGACATTGACGTTCTCGATCTATATCGGAAAAATGCGATTCGGAAGGGCGAGACTTCGCCTATATTCCAGAAGCTCGGCGAGGGTAAAGAGGGTGTCGAACAATTCATCGAATCCTGCGGGTTGGACGAGTGTATTGAACGCGGAGCGCACGAGATTAGATGGAAAGAGAAGCGAGATAAAAAAATCCGCAATGGTGCGAAAGTTCGTGGCGTCGGTATGGCTTGCATGATGCAAGGATCGGCGATTCCGCGCGTCGATATGGGCGCCGCTTATATTAAAATGAACGAAGACGGATCGTTCAACCTTCAGATCGGCGCAACGGATATCGGCACCGGTTCCGATACGATTCTGGGCCAAATCGCCGCCGAAGCGCTGAGTGTTGGAATTGACGACATCATTGTAGCATCTTCAGATACCGATTTTACGCCATTTGATGTGGGCGCTTATGCGTCGTCAACGACCTATTTATCTGGCGAGGCAGTTCGGAAATGCGCTGAAAAAGTTAAAATGCAAATTCTCGACGTTGCCGCTGAGATGAGCCACTCTCCGGTAGAATCTCTGGCAATGAAGGAGAAAAAAGTCATGTTTCCTGGCGGCGAATTGTCATTCCAGGAAATTTGTCATTACGCGATGTACGCAGTAAACCAATTCCAGATTCAAGCGTCAGCATCACATTTCACGACCGCTTCTCCGCCGCCGTTTGCGGCGCATTTCGCGGAAGTCGAGATCGATACTGAAACGGGTGATATTCGTGTCGTCAAATATGTTTCGGTAACCGATTGTGGTCAACCGATAAATCCGAAATTGGTCGAAGGTCAAATTGAAGGTGCAATTGTCAATGGAATCTCGTGGGTGTTGACAGAAGAATATCTTTTTAATGAAAAAGGCAAAATGACGAATCCGAATTTTGGACGATACAAACTATTTTCCGCCGCTGATTTGCCCGATATCAAAACGATTGTAGTTCAGACGTATGAGCCAACAGGACCATACGGAGCGAAGTCTGTGGCGGAAATCGGCATCAACGGACCGGCGCCGGCAATTGCCAATGCGATTTTTGATGCGATCGGCGTCCGAATTCATGCCCTACCGCTTACGGCGGAAAAAATATTTCAGGCGCTAAAAACAGCCAAGAAATAAAGCACAAGCCATAAAGGCTCATCTATTTAACACGACCATTCAACAGCCGAAAAAGCTTAAAATCAGCATGATTTTGATGAATAATAAATTGGAGATAAAATGATAGATCTGAAGATCAATGAACAACAAATGAAACGATCTGCGCAACGTTGCCGCGAACGCAACATCGTGATTCCGACAATTGAACAACAAAAATATCCTGAAAAAATCCCAGCGGAAATTCTGAACGATCTGAAGACAATTGGGCTCTGGGATGTCAATCCGCGAAACCTGTTTCGGATCACGTGGAAAAACCAGCCCACTCCGAAAGGCGGATTATTCGGAGGTGTGAATTTCATTGAATTACCGAAAGAGCTTACTGGCGTTTCGGCGCGCATCATTGCTCTTGTTGGCAAATGGTTCCCGACAGGTTCGCATAAAGTGGGCGCAACCTTTGGATGTCTCGTTCCGCGCCTTATCACGGGGCAGTTTGATCCAACTCGCCAAAAAGCCGTCTGGCCATCAACGGGAAACTATTGCCGCGGCGGCGCGTACGACGCCGCATTGCTTGCCTGTGAATCTATTGCGATTCTACCGGAAGGAATGAGTAGGGAGCGATTTGAATGGCTGAAAACCGTCGCGGGCGAGATTATCGCGACGCCCGGCTGTGAAAGCAATGTGAAAGAGATTTATGATAAATGTTGGGAGTTGAAAAAGAACCGCGACAATATCGTGATTTTCAATCAGTTTGACGAATTCGGCAACTATCTCTGGCACTACGAAGTTACAGGACAGGCGATGGAAGAGGTTGTTGGGCAGGTATCGCGCCCCGGCTCTCGCGTTTCAGGTGTAGTTCTGACGACCGGCTCAGCGGGAACAATCGCCAGCGGAGATTATATCAAGAAAGTATTCCCCGGCGCAAAAATCGCGGTCTCGGAAGCGCTTCAGTGTCCAACACTTTTGTTGAATGGCTACGGCGGGCACCGAATCGAAGGTATCGGGGACAAGCATGTTCCATGGATTCATAATGTTAAAAATACTGATATGATTATCGCCATAGATGACGAAGATGCAATGAACATTCTTCCGCTGTTCAATTTGCCAGAAGGAAAATCCTATCTAACCAAGAGCGGCGTTTCGGAAAAGATTGTCTCACAGCTGGATTTGGTTGGTATCTCGGGAATCGCCAATATTCTGAGTTCCATCAAATTCGCGAAATACTATGAATTGACTGAAAACGATATTGTACTGACGGTTTTAACCGATTCGATGGAAATGTATGACTCGCGCGTCAAAGAGTATGTCGAAAAGTATGGCGGCTATTCCGAATCTTGGGCAGAGCGTGATTTCTCGCGGCACATTTTGGGAATCAAAACCGATGTCATGCAGGAATTGAGTTATGTCGAGCGGCGGCGAATCCATAACCTGAAATACTATACGTGGATCGAACAGCAGGGACGCGATGTGCGTGAACTCAATGATCAGTGGTACGATGATGAATATTGGGACAAAATTCGGCGAATGACGCCGCAGATTGATGAGCGGATTCGGGTGTTTAACGAGTTAGTGAAAAATTAGCCGCGGATGAATGCGGATTTAGGCGGATAAATGTCAATTCTATTCACAAATTGTAAAATTCCTTTTGGGACAGGAAATAAATCAGTCAAGTCGTGTTTCCGAGTTGACGCTGGAAAATTCGGAAAATTCGATGAAACACTGCCGCCAATTTCCGGCGAAAAGGTCATCGATCTAAACGGCAATTTAGTCCTTCCCGGCGGTATCGATCCACATGTTCATTTCAACACGCCAGGATATGAAGAGCGCGAGACGTTTGAAAACGGTTCGGCATTCGCCGCGACGGGCGGAATCACGACGGTAATCGACATGCCTTGTACTTCCTTGCCGCCAGTCACGACACTTGAAAATCTAAAGATAAAATTACAGGCTATCGGCGGACATTCGCATGTCGATTATGCGCTTTGGGGCGGCGTTTCGGGAAATTGTCTTGCCGATAAACGCTGGCGCCAACACATGGCCGATCTTTGGAATGCTGGCGTCGTTGGGTTTAAAACCTATTCGCTTTCGGGAATGGCGACGTTTACGCATCTGTCGCCGGAAGAACTCGAACAGGTGATCGAAGCCGCCAGCGAGATCGGCGCGCTAATCGGTCACCACGCCGAAGCCGCTGAAATTGTGCTTCCGATATTGAAAGAACTGATCGAGTTTGGACGAACCGACCCGAAAGCCTACGCCGAGTCGCGACCCGCAGTTGCCGAAATTTCTGCTGTTGAACGGTTCATTCGTGCCGTTTCGGACAACCATGCTTCGGGTCATATTGTACATGTTTCGACTGGCGTCGCCACGAAGTTGATCGGCGAAGCAAAGCGCGCCGGCATTGATATTTCAGGCGAAACCTGTCCGCATTACCTGTCATTTTCCGAAGAAGATTTAATTGAAAACGGGAGTGTTCTGAAAACTGCGCCGGTTGTGAAAACGAAAGATGATTCAGCAAATCTCTGGAAAGCGCTGGCAGACGGTGATCTTGCATTTGCCGCCAGCGATCACGCGCCGTGTCCGGCGGAGCAAAAGCAGACTGGCTCGATCTGGACGGATTACGGTGGCATTTCGGGAACCGGAACGCTTTTGCCCTTCATGTATTCGGAAGGTTTTCGAAAAGGACGGATTACGCTGGCACAATTGGTGGAATTAACATCGATGAATGCCGCAAAACGGTTTGGAATTTATCCGAAAAAAGGTGCGTTTCTGGCCGGTTCCGATGCAGACTTTGTCGTTATTGATGAACAACAAGACACAACGATTCACGGCGGGAATTTTCCGTCAAAAGGCAAATTGACGCCCTTTGAGAATTGGCAAATCGCCGGTAAAATCGTCGCGACCTATTTGCGAGGCAGACGGATTTACTCCGAATCGGAAGGAGTTGCCGAAGATCGGATCGGAAAGTGGATTCGAAGAAAAGATTAATCATGAATGAAGAGGATAAGCCATGCACGATATCGAACATTATCATGACAATGAGGACGGACAGGAAGCGGAATCCAAACAGAACAAACCGATAATTATTTACGGCGGCCCGCTTTTTGACGGGAAAAAAGATGTTTGGGAAGATGGTTGTGTCTTCGTCGCTGACGGGAAAGTGAAACTGATCGGCAGTGAGGAAGAGGTTTTTGAGAAAGCGCCGAAAAACATTGATATGGAAGTATACAATACTCAGGGGAAAATCATTTTCCCGGGACTGATCAATCTGCACCATCATTTTTACTCGGCGTTTTCCAAGGGATTGGTTCCCTCCGCGCCGGTGACGAATTTTCATGAACGACTGAAATATTTTTGGTGGCGATTGGATAAGGCGCTGGACAAAGAAATCATCCAATTATCGGCGCTCGCTTCGCTGTTGGATTGTATTCGGTACGGCGTCACGACGGTTTTTGATCATCATGCATCACCGACGGACGTCAGAGGAAGTCTTGAGGTCATCGGTTCGGTTATCAAGCGCAGTGGTATTCGAGCCGCGTTGTGCTATGAGATCTCCGACCGCGACGGCAAAGACGTCTTTCACCGCGGCATCGAGGAAAACCTGAATTTTATCGAAAAATATAAAAATGATGATTCGCTGAAAGGAATTCTCGGACTTCATGCAAATTTCACGTTGTCGGAAAAATCGATGACGGAGATCGAGCAAAATTACGACCCTGAAGTTGGCATTCATATTCATTGCGGGGAGGATTCAATCGATGCAAAGTATTGCCGGAAACTTGGTTATAAAGGGGGTGTTGACCGACTGAACAAATTCAATTTGCTATCGAAGAAATCGATCCTCGCGCACGGCATTCATCTTTTGCCGGAGGAAATTATGCTGATCGAAAAATCCGGCGCAGTTTTGGTTCACAACCCGGAATCCAATATGAACAACGCTGTTGGAAGATTGCCGTTTCCATTACCGGAAAAAGTGAATGTTGGACTGGGAACGGACGGCATGACTTCAAATATGCTATTGACTCTGCGAAGCGGCTTTCTCTCCCATCGGCAGGCCGGAATCGACGATGGAGTGTTATTTTCAGCATTACCGAAAACGCTATTTGAGATAAACGGCCGAATCGCCGGAAGATTCTTCGACGGCAAGCCGGGCGTTTTAGAGCCGGGCGCAAATGCCGATATTGCGGTGTTCGATTATGTTCCGCTCACGCCGATCCACTCCGGAAATTTGACTGGACATATCCTTTACGGAATGTACGACGCTCCTGCGACGATGGTGATGGCGAAAGGTCGAATGATCTATGAGGACGGCGCATTTTTAACACTGGATAAGGAAATCATCGTTGAAGAAAGCCGGAAAGCCAGCGAGCGGTTGTGGCGAAAATATGCGGATTTGAAATAATCAATTGAGTGGAATTTCAAAAATTGAGTTCGGTGATTTCCAAACGCCTTTGCCGTTAGCGAGGCATATAGCAAATTTTCTTGCAGAGAGTGGTGAATTGCCGGATGTTATTATTGAACCGACCTGTGGTCTCGGAAGTTTTATCGTTGCGGCGACAGAACATTTCCCCGAAGCAAAAGCAATATTTGGATTCGACATTAATCCAGATTATGTTCGCGAAGCAATAAAATCCACGAATTGCGATGGGAAATCAAGAATCAAAATTGAACATCGCAACTTTTTCGAGTTTGATTGGCGGGAATTTTTAATAACACAAAAAGGACGAGTCCTTGTTATTGGTAATCCGCCGTGGGTAACCAACTCTGCGCTCAGTTTGATGGGTGGCGAGAATCTACCGGAAAAATCCAATTTTCAAGGGAATAAAGGCTTTTCGGCAAAGACTGGTAAAGCCAACTTTGATATCTCAGAATGGATGTTGATACGACTCATTTCAGTGTTACATCAGCGAGAAGGTTGTCTTGCGATGCTTTGCAAAACCGCTACGGCGAGAAAAACGCTGAAATATGCATGGATGAAAGGATTAAACATCGGTCGCTGTTCTTTACACTTTATTGCTGCGAAACAGCATTTTGGAGCGTCAGTCGATGCCTGTTTGCTTGTCATTCACACGGGAATTAGCGAATTGGTAAATACAGCGGTTGTATATCGGGATTTGTCTTTCGATGAAAAAATATCGACGATTGGAATTGTGGGGAAGGAATTGATTTCAAATCTCGACGAATACGAAAAATTAAAGAGGATCGACGGTTTTCCTTATTATACATGGCGATCCGGGATTAAGCACGACGCCGCAGGAGTGATGGCGTTTACGATAGAAAACGGACAATTGATGAATGGAAAACATCAATTCCGCCAGATTGAAGAAACGTATCTTTACCCGTTGCTAAAATCTTCGGACGTTGCCAATGGTCGAATAATTCCCGAAAAGTTCGTATAGTGACGCAAAAAAAACCTTCAGATGACACGAACGTCATCGAGACGAATGCTCCGAAAACGTGGAACTACCTTGTAGAAACCACAAAAATATTAGACAGCAGAAAAAGCATCATTTATCGAAAACGTCCCCGGTTTTCTGTCTTCGGAATTGGCGATTATACATTTTCTCCATGGAAAGTTGCCATTTCAAGCCTCTATACGATTGATATTCTCAATCGAATTGATCTCAAGAAAGTTTCCGAATATCTTAATCAAACTGAAGAAGCGCATCCACTTCTTTCACGTGCGGGAACATTTGAGAATGAAAGGCAATTCTCACTCGTTTTTGAGAAGAATGTCAAATACCATTCAAAACGCGGATCTAAAAAGAAGTAAAAGTTGAATATAGAAAAGGATACGACATGTTAAACCGAAAATCAGTCTTCAATTTAATGGCAATTGTACTTTTTGCATCAATCAGTTTGGCTCAAACCGGAGCGATCACGAGCGAAATGCTAACGAAATTCGAGAAAACCATTTCGGCGGACGCAACAATTAAAGCGGCACAGAATGCGGTTTCTAATAATGATATTAAGAAAATTGCGCTGAACCGAAGTCTGATCGGTCAGATCGATCACCATTTTGCGCACACAATCAAAACGTCCGGAATCACCAATCAGAAATCGTCCGGTCGATGCTGGCTATTCAGTTCGCTGAATGTTATCCGTCCGAAAGTAATGAAAAAATATGACATGAAGTCGTTCGAGTTTTCGCAGAACTATCTGTTTTTCTACGACCAGTTAGAAAAGGCGAACCTGTTTCTGACGGCGATCGTTCAAACGCGCGAGAAGCCACTCGACGACCGAAAGGTCGATTGGCTTTTCCGGAATCCGATCGGCGATGGCGGGGTTTGGAGCATGACGCCGGGCTTGATCGAAAAATACGGAATCGTTCCGTCGGAAAATATGCCCGATACATACAATAGCGAAAATACAAAGCGGATGAACGAACTCGTCAGCCGGAAATTGCGCGACGGCGGGATAAAACTCTGCGCTCAGCACCAGGAAGGCAAATCGTTTGCGTCGCTGGAAAAGTCGAAAGAAAATATGCTCGGTGAAATTTACCGCATTCTCGTGATCTCGCTGGGAACGCCGCCGAAGGAATTCGTTTGGCGGTTTGCCGATAAAAAAGACAGCCTGATCGTTAAAGGGAATTTCACGCCGGTTCAGTTTTACAAAGAAGTCGTTCAGGCAAGTCTCGGCGATTACGTCATGTTGATGGATGATCCGTCGCGGGAATATTACAAACTATACGAGATCGAATTTGACCGGAATCGGTACGACGGTCAGAACTGGACATTCGTCAATGTTCCGTCTTCGGAAATGAAGAGTTGGGCGAAAGCGTCGATCCTTGCTGATGAGCCGATGTATTTTTCATGCGATGTCGGCAAGCAGCTCGATTCCGAACACGGAATTTTAGCGACGAACGCATTTGATTATCAATCACTTTTCGGCATTTCGTTCGATATGAGTAAAAAGGATCAGGTTCTCAGTTACGAAAGCGCCTCTTCACACGGCATGGTGCTTATCGGCATCGATACATCCGCAACCGGTGCGCCGACGAAATGGCTATTGGAAAACAGCTGGGGCGAGGACGCCGCCTACAAGGGAAGCCTGACAATGACAGACGACTGGTTCGACCAATACATGTACCGCATCGTCATATTGAAACGATTCCTGCCGGAAAAAGTTTTGGCGGTTCTCACGCAGAAACCGATCAAACTACCGCCGTGGGATAGAATGTATTAATGAAAAGTGAAAAGAGAAAAGAGATTCCTGTTGTAAACCGTACTGCAATTCAGTACATTTCTAACAGTTCATTTAACGGAAGGATGTTTGTATGGCTGAAATGACAGTCAATCAGTTTCGGGCGAATCTCAAGAACGCTGTTGACAGCGCTCTCACCATTCACGAACCGCTCGTTGTCAGGCGGCGGGCGGGAAAGGATTTTGTCGTCATCGGCGCTGAAGACTGGGAGCGCGAACAGGAAACGCTGTTTATTCTGCAAAACCAGTCGTTGATGAAACAAGTGATAAAATCGCTGAAAACCCATCAGGAAGCAACCGGATACCGTCCATCGCAAGAGAAATTGGATGCGCTCGATCGTTTTTGAGGGTGACACATGGGAACGATATGAACGCCTGCGGGAGAAAGATCCGCGTCTTCATCGAAATCTCTGCAAAATCCTCAAAGAACTTCGGAGCGGCGATCCCGAAGCATCGGGACTCGGAAAACCGGAACCATTGAAACACAATCTGTCTGGTTTGTGGTCCAGAAGAATTTCGGCGCGCGACCGGCTGATATATGCGTTTGATGAACAGACGATCTATATCTTTGCCATCGGCGGACATTATGATTCAGTGTGAAAAATGGACAAAATTCAAGACTGAGAATATCCGAGAGAACTAAATGAATAATACGAGGGATTTATGAAAAGGATTGAAATCATTCATCGTTCAGTATTTGGTTTATTGATGGCGGGCTTGGCGCTTTCCGCATTTGCGGAATCTTCTTTAAACCTGATGCCTTTTCCGCAAAAGGTCGTCGTGAAAACCGGTGAATTCCGGCTGAATGCGGATTTTTCGTTAGCGTTAGAAGGAGTCGGCGGGCCTGCCCGTCCGGCAGGCGGGCAACGGATTTACCTGAATGCGACGCGGATGTTGCGAAGACTTTCTAATCGCACGGGACTTTTCTTTCCGCAGGATTTCATCACCGCCGAAACGCGCTCTGATACGGCGGATATGATTGTCAAAACGAAGCGGATCGGACAATTAGGACTTGGCGAAAATGAATCCTACAAATTAGTCGTAACGCCGGAGAAAATCGATCTTTCGGCGGAGACCGATCTCGGCGTAATACGTGGGCTGGAAACCTTACTGCAATTACTTTCTGCAGATGAAAATGGTTACTTTTTCAAGGCTGTTGAGATCGATGATTTGCCGCGTTTTCCATGGCGCGGACTAATGATCGATGTCAGCCGTCATTTCATGCCGGTTGATGTTATCAAGCGGAATTTGGATGGCATGGCGGCGGTGAAAATGAACGTTTTCCACTGGCATCTTTCTGATGATCAAGGAATTCGCGTCGAAAGCAAGTCGTTACCCAATCTTCAGTCGATGTGCTCGGACGGGATGTTTTACACACAGGAGCAAATCCGTGACATTGTTGCATACGCCGATACACGTGGAATTCGGGTCATCCCGGAATTTGACGTTCCAGCGCATTGCACGGCATGGATGGTGGGCTATCCTTTCCTCGCCAGTGCGCCCGGTCCTTATCAGATTGAGCGGCATTGGGGCGTTTTTGATCCGACGATGAATCCGATCAAGGAATCGACGCATAAATTTCTGGATATGTTTTTCAAGGAAATGGCGGCGCTTTTTCCCGATGAGTACATACATATCGGCGGAGATGAGAACAATGGCAAGCAATGGAGCGCTAATCCAGAGATTCAAACCTTTATGAGAGCGAATGGAATTGATGATAATTCTGCGCTTCAGAAACACTTCAATCTACGCGTTCTGGAAATTCTCACACACTATAACAAAAAAATGATCGGTTGGGATGAAATCTTTCAGCCCGCATTGCCAAAAAACATCGTCATTCACTCGTGGCGCGGATACAAAGCGCTCGACGATGCCGCGCGGAGAGGCTACATGGGCATTTTGTCCAACGGCTACTATATCGATCTCATTCAACCGGCGGAATATCACTATTTGATCGACCCAATTCCGGAAGGTTCGACGCTCTCGGAAGAACAGAAAAAATTCATTCTCGGCGGTGAAGCAACCAGCTGGGGCGAAGACGTCGTTCCGGAAACAATTGATTCGCGAATCTGGCCGCGAACAGCTTGTATCGCTGAAAGATTCTGGTCGCCGCAGGGCGTCAAAGACGTCGAAAGCATGTATCGCCGGATGGAGATTGTCAGTGGTCAGATGGAAGAACTCGATCTCCAGCACATTAAAAATTACGAATATATGTTGAGACGGCTGACGAACGGAAACAATATCTCCGCTTTAAAACGCTTTGTTGATGTCGTCGAACCGGTGAAAATCTACAACCGGCACTTTCAGGGTATCAAGTATGCCACATTCTCGCCTTACACGCGCGTCGTTGACGCCGCCCGGCCGGAATCGATGACCGCACGCCGATTCCGAAAATTGACCGACGAGTTTATCGATTCTAAAAAGAATGAAAACATCTCCGAAATGACTGCCATGCTTCAATCGTGGGAAGCCAATCATGATGAGTTGGAGAGAACGATCAGGGTATCGCCAGTTCTGAAGGAAATCGAGACGATGTCGCGGGATCTTTCGTCTATTTCAAAGGTTGGAATTGAGGCGATAGAATATGTGAATAAAGGAAAAAATGCGACAAAAGAGTGGATAGCCGAAAGCAAAGCGACTTTGGATCAGGCGAAAAACCCGCGCGGTCAGGTGGAACTGGCGATCTTACCATCTATCGAAAAACTTATCAACTCGTTTGAAAAGTAAAAAGATTTGCAATGGTTTTGATCAATCTTCGAAAAAAGACGCCGAAACCTTTTCGGGAAAGATATTGAAAAATGCATTGTACGAGGAGAATATGTCAGAAATAAAAAGAATAGCCGTTCTAACAAGTGGCGGAGATGCGCCGGGGATGAACGCGGCTGTAAGAGCTGTCGTACGTACCTCTCTGGTCGAAGGAATTGAAGTTTTTGGTATTTCCAGCGGATACGAAGGACTGATCTCGGGTGACATCATGCCACTTTCGCGCAGATCGGTTAGCAACATCATTCAAAAAGGCGGAACATTCCTAAAAACGTCTCGGAGTGAATCGTTTGAGCACGCCGCTGGTAGGAAACATGCCGCTGATGTTTTGAAGGAATGGGAAATCAATGGACTGATCGTTATTGGAGGTGATGGGAGTTTCCGCGGCGCGCACGCACTTTATCTGGAGCAAAAAGTCAACGTCGTTGGGATTCCCGGAACGATCGATAACGATATTTACGGCACCGACCTGACCGTTGGCTACGATACGGCGGTTTCCACGGCGTTGGACTCCATTGATAAAATCCGCGACACGGCGGCTTCTCACAATCGATTGTTCATCGTCGAAGTTATGGGGCGCCACGCTGGGTTCATCGCATTGGAAGTTGGGATTTGCGGCGGAGCCGAAGAAATTCTCGTTCCCGAGACGAGGAATACGATGGAAGACCTTGGCGGTTTGATCACTACATGGGCTCAGGCTGGAAAGACCAGCAGTATCATCGTTGTTGCAGAAGGCGATGAACTCGGAAACGCGCACGACATTGCCAAAGAAATTCAAAATCAGTTCCACATCAGTTGTCATGTATGTGTGTTGGGACATACACAAAGAGGTGGAAGTCCAACGGCAACAGACCGGCTTTTGGCTAGCCGTCTGGGCTATCATGCGGTTCAGGCGTTGAAAGCGGGAAAAACAGACATTATGGTTGGTTGGGTGAAAAATACTGTTTCTCACGTTTCATTGCCGGAGACGTGGGAGAAGAAAAAACCGCTCGATGACGAATTGCTGAAAATTTACCGAATCCTTTCCACTTGATTATTTGGAAAGATTATTTCAATCAATTAAATAGACTGAACTGTTGGCTGAAAATTATCGAAAAACAACGATATCCCCGGACTTTAGTCCATCATTGCTGGGCTGAAACCCATTTTATTTTTCAGATTCCTGTCCACGAGTTAAAACTCGCGGCAATGGCATCCTTTTGCGTAGTTATTTTCTCTGCGTTCTGAATCCCGCCAAACGCGGGACTGCGCCCTCCGAGGTTATTTCCCTGCCTTCAGTCCCGGAATTTCCCACGGCAGGATGATCCGTCCGGGCGTATTGAGGTCTTCGTTGATGCGCATGAAGCAAAGTCCGAGATAGCGCTCTTTGCTCTGGAGATTGGCGACCCATTCTTTGTACGGCGTATCGAATGTCGTCATCTTACTGTTGGAAGATTCGCGGATGAATTTCTGTCCGTTCTTTTCAACTATCATCAGCATGTGCGCTGAGAAAATGTCGGTCTTGTTCGCCAGAATCAGCGAGAGAATGTCGCCCGATTTGGTGTTCTTTTCCACGTCGAACAAAGATTGTTTGGGAACGACGTCCAACGTTTGGGTGCGGTCGGGTAGAACGTATCGCATATCTTTGATGCCCTTGCCCTCGAAGAATTTCCGGTGCAAGATCGTCCGCGTGAGCGAGATACATTGATCGCCGCCGACTTTCTTCGTGACATCGGTCAGTAACCAGCTGTTTTCCGGCATCCAGTCGGTCATCGTATAATGGTTGCGCGTTCTCATGCCGATGATGCCGTCTTTGTAGCGGATTTGCTGGAGATTGTTGAAGAAATTGTCCCAGCTGTCGGAAATGGAAAGTGCGAGAACGTGCTCGCAGAAAACCATGCAGTTCGTTTGGCGGAAATTGACTAACGGTTCCGGCTCGTAGAGCGCGTAAGGCCCGTCGCCGGAGCAGGTCAGATTGTACGGCATTTCTATAAACCGCTCCGAATAGAATGCGATGCGCTCGGTGATCGTCAGGTTTTTCTGACTGACGACCGTCAAAAGCGAGTCGATTTCCATGTTGTTCATCTCGAATAATCGGGATGGCTTGACCGTAGGCTTTTCCTGAGGAAGTGCGGTTGCAAAACAAACCAGAAGGGCGAAGAATAGATATTTTTTCATAATGATTTCTCCGTACGAAAGTTTCAATGAACACTCGAGAATTTACGATAAACATGGAGATAAAAAAGCGGGTTTTCGGATCGGGCGGATGGATTCCGAATGGAAAAATATGAAAAAGTTCGCCTTTTATGAAGAAAGATTTAAATTAAGCATTAGTAACATTAATATTGACGGAGAAAGAGTTGGGAAAAGCAGAAAAAGGAAATACGTGGCGGGATTTTGCGATTGCGGCGTACAAAGCGCCGGCGGATAGCAAGATTTATGGCACCTTTGAAATCGACATCACGGAGACGATGCGATATATCCAAAAGCGAAAAGCGGAAGGCAAGCGCTTGACGGTCACTAACTTTGTCGCCGCCGCGCTTTCCCGCGCGTTGTACGAAGATATTCCGGACATCAACTGTTTCGTGCGGCGTGGAAAAGTCGTCTATCGACAAGACGCAAATGTCTGCATTTCCGTGTCCGTCAAAGAAGGAAAAGAGATGACCGGATTGGTTATTCCGAAAACGCAGGAGCTTTCGGTTTCGGAGATCGCCGATTACGCGGCTGAGCGAATCGAAAAAAAGCGAAAGGGTGAAGATGCAGGCGCATTTGCCGCAAAAGATGTTGTCGCCAAGATTCCATGGCCATTCAGAAGGCCGGTTTTTCTTTTCATCAAATGGTGGATTTTCGATCTCGGTTTCTCGTTCCCGTTTCTAAAAATTCCGCATGATCCGTTCGGAAGTATCATGTTGACAAATATCGGAACGTGGGGTTTGACAACAGGAATGCCTGCGCTGTTTCCAATCGGGAAGCTGCCGGCTGTTCTGTCGATCGGTAAGATCGAAAAAAAACCGGTTGTCGTGGACGGGCAGATCGTTATTCGGTCAATTTTGCCGATCTCGGGGACATTCGATCACCGGATCGTCGATGGCGCTCAGGGTGGAAAACTAGCGCATGGTATTGTCGAGCGTTTGAAAAATCCGGAGGGAGTTCTGGCAATCGCCAAAATGCCCAGCGGCCGAAGTAATCCAGATGTTCAGAGCACTTATCCGGCGCTTTATCTCTGGCAGATTAACGATCCCGGCAATCTCGGTGCGATCATGCGTACGACACTATGGTTTGGTATCGGAACCATTCTGATTTCTCCGGGTTCGGTTGATGTTTACAGCCCAAAGGTCGTCCGCAGTGCCATGGGAGCCCTTTTCCGGCTGACTTTAGTAACTGATATAAGTTTTGACAGGATTGAAAAATTAATGGAGCGGGATGGCGCAAAATTATGGGCGGCGGATATGTCGGGTGTGACTGCAAAACCGGCGATTACTGGTGACCGAATCATCCTGGCATTCGGAAGCGAATCGCACGGCCTGCCCCAGGAGGTATTACGACGTTCCGCGGGCGTGATTGGCATTAAAAAATATGGCTACGGCGAATCTCTGAATCTGGCTGTTTCCGTTGGAGTTATTTTAAATACCATCCGGCAGAATTGAGGGAAATGGGAAGATGACCTTTTTAGGTAATGTCTTAGTGTTTTTCTTAATAACAATGGCTTCGGATTCGACCCAAATGGTAATTAACGATCTGTTAGCCGGATCGAAAGCCCCGTTTTTCTATACCGGAATTCTGGACGGCGGGGATTTCTATCTCAGCCGCAAAGTAGGTCCCAAAGCCAGCACTAATGGAAAAAAGGCACTTGTGATCAGTTTTTTTCATGATTAATTGCATTGCTTGCCGCCAAGCGGATTTTTTTGGTAAATATCGGGGAAGAACCGCAAATCATTAAGAGATATATACAGAAAATGGAGTATAAATTACCGGTGCTGATCGATCGCTACGGCCAGGTAGCAAAAAAATATCATGCCACAGTCACACCAACATTGGTAGATATTGATACCAATGGCCAGATTGCTATTTTTAAGCGCGGTTTCCGGGTGATCGACAAAGGAACTATTCGCGATAGGATCATGAGTCTGGCCGGCGTAATTTCAGCCCCGGAATAAACAACTAATGCTTTTAACATTGAATAATGATGGTAGAAATATGATTAAACTGAAAAACCCGATTATTATCCCAAAAATTAAGAGTGCCGTTGGAATGTTGATTTTGGGATTGTTGTGCGCCTCTCTGCTAACTGCTCTGATCTTGGTTTATCTGATGCAGGCCAAGCAGGAGCTTGATACACAGTTATTGCTGCTGATTGCGGAACTGTTTTTACCGATACCGATTATCTATTGGGCTAAGCGGATGCGAACCAGTCTGGGTGAATTGCTACGGATCAGGGCGGTGACGCCGAGTTCACTGCTGGCCGCTGTTTTTGTAGCGATCGGACTGACTGTTATTATCGATGAACTTGATCGTCTCATCCAGATTGTTCTGCCTTTGCCTGAAAATATCATTCAGATCGGCGAAATGATGAAGGTGACCAACTGGCAGTCGGCTTTTCTGGTAATCGGGATCGTAGTTCTGGCGACGCCGCTGATCGAGGAAGTGATGTTCCGGGGCTTTTTCCAGCGCATTCTGGAGTATCGTCAGGGCGATATTACCAAATCGGTGCTGATTTCGGCGATGGTGTTTGCCATGATCCACTTCAATCCCTGGTGGATCGTTCAGATTTACATGATGGGGCTTTTCATGGGATATATGGCTTGGCGGACGAATTCAATCTGGCCGTCGTTTGTATTACATGCGATCAATAACGGCTGGTCGGTCTGGTGGGCGCATGAACCCAAAGTTGCCAAATTATGGGAATGGCACGGACATGTCAATCCGATAATACTGGCGGCTGGCATTCTCTGTTTTTATGTCAGCATGCGGTTTTTTATTGCGGTCACGCCGGTCGCCGCAAAACGCCCGGATGTAGTTCTAATCGAAAACCTGGCGGATTATTATAACACCTGGATTCAAGTATTAAGTGCAACAACTGACACCTCCAAAAAATACCTGATTAGGTGTTTTAAATCCAAGACATTTTCTTGGTCGGTTA